>DATBPW010000114.1:0-3572 GCA_036561125.1 Ramlibacter sp.
GTCGACCGCGATCGCCTTGCCGGGCTTGCCGGTCCTGGGATCGATGGGCGTGAGGCTGCCGTCCGAGTGGCCCTCGGCGTTGTTGGCGACCCAGAGCGTCTGCAGGTCCCACGCCGGCACGACGTGCTGCGGGCTGCGCCCCACCTTGAACCTGTCGACGACCTTCGCCGTTTCGGGATCGATCACGTAGACGTCGTTCGAGCGCAGGTTCGGCACGTACACGCGCTCGAGCTGGCCCTTGACGGCGGGGCTGAGCATGTTCGCGCCCGTGTGCGCGTACACGTTGGGCGCTGCCACGGCGGGCCCCGATGCGGGCGATGCCGCGGGCTGCTGGGCGCCGGCTTCGACCAGGAGGGCGCCGGCGCCGATGGCGGCCACGGCGGCGGCGATGAGGACGGATTGGAGTTTCATGCTTGCGGGAATGTCGGGGTGCCTAGCGCGCCTCGCGCTGCAGGCGCTGGATCTCGGTCACCGAAGTCTCAACGATTTCGCGCATCGCACGTTGACCGAGCTCAGGATTTGCCTTGCGCGGATCGCCATGCACGCCGTCCCTGCCGGGCTGGACTTTCGCAAGCAAGTCGCTTTTCACGAGCGATTTGTCGACGGCAAGCGCGAGCGACGTGTCGTCCAGGCCGGCGTGCTCCATCTCGCGGTAGTAGCCCGCGGGCACATCCACGCGCGCCGGCGTACGCGCCCATTCGCGATTGAGCTTCGCCGCGACCTGGGCGAGGTCCTTGCGGTAGCCGCCGTGGTCGCCCAGCAGGACGATGTCGCGAAAACCGTGCTGCCGGAAGCTGCGGGCGGCGCCTTCGAGCAGCGACTCGAAAGCCGAATCGCTGATCGAGATCGTCCCGGGGTAGCGGATATGGCCGGGCTCGGGCACGTAGCTCACCACGGGCGCGACGAGCGCGTTGCCCAGGCGTTTCGCTATTTCATCGGCCAGCGCCTGCGCGCGCACGTTGTGCTTGCCCAGCACCATCGCCGGGCCGTTCTGCTCCGTGCCGCCGATCGGGATGAGGATGGTGGTGGTGCCGGCCGCGACGCGGTCGCGAACCTGCGTCCACGTCATTTCCTCGATGCGGACGGCCTGCGCCAGCGCGAGCGCGGGAACGAGCAGCGCCAGCGCGACGACGAACCTCAGCATTGGTCGAGTGTAGGCAAAAAAAGAGCCGGAACGGTGTCCGGCTCTTTTCGTTACAGCGTATCGATGAAGCTGCGCAGCTTGTCGCTGCGGCTCGGGTGCTTCAGCTTGCGCAGCGCCTTCGCCTCGATCTGGCGGATGCGCTCGCGCGTCACGTCGAACTGCTTGCCGACTTCCTCGAGCGTGTGGTCCGTCGACATCTCGATGCCGAAGCGCATGCGCAGCACCTTGGCTTCGCGCGGCGTGAGCGAATCGAGGATGTCCTTGACCACGTCGCGCAGGCCGGCCTGCATGGCCGCTTCGATCGGCGCGGTGTTCGAGGTGTCCTCGATGAAATCGCCCAGGTGCGAATCGTCGTCGTCCCCGATGGGCGTTTCCATCGAGATCGGCTCCTTCGCGATCTTCATGATCTTGCGGATCTTGTCTTCGGGGATCTCCATCTTCGCGGCCAGGATCGAGGCGTCGGGCTCGTAGCCGAACTCCTGCAGGTGCTGGCGCGAGATGCGGTTCATCTTGTTGATCGTCTCGATCATGTGCACCGGGATGCGGATCGTGCGGGCCTGGTCCGCGATCGAGCGCGTGATCGCCTGGCGGATCCACCACGTCGCGTACGTCGAGAACTTGTAGCCGCGGCGGTATTCGAACTTGTCCACGGCCTTCATCAGGCCGATGTTGCCTTCCTGGATCAGGTCGAGGAACTGCAGGCCGCGGTTCGTGTACTTCTTGGCGATGGAGATCACCAGGCGCAGGTTGGCCTCGATCATCTCCTTCTTCGCCTCGCGCGCCGAGGTCTCGCCCTCGTTCATGCGCTTGTTGATTTCCTTCAGTTCACCCAGCGGCACCACCACGCGCGACTGCAGGTCCGTCAGCTTCTGCTGCAGCTCCTGGATCGGCGGGACGTTGCGGGCGATGATCGGGCTCCAGGGCTTGCCGGCCGCGGCCTGCTTCTCGACCCACTTGAGGTTGAGGATGTTGGGCGGGAACTCCTTGATGAAGGTGTCCTGCGGCATGCCGCACTTGTCCACGATGATGCGGCGCAGCTCGCGCTCCTTCTTGCGCACGTCGTCGACCTGCGCGCGCACCATGTCGCACAGCTTCTCGATGGTCTTGGCCGTGAAGCGGATGGTCATCAGCTCCTCGGACAGCGCGTGCTGCGCCTTGTGGTAGCCCGGCGTGCCCCAGCCTTCCTTGTCGTAGACGCGGTGCATCTTCTCGAACAGGCCGCCGATCTTCTCGAACTTCTCCAGCGCGCGGGCCTTGAGTTCCTCGAGCTTGCGCGTCAGCGCCTTGCTGCCGCCCTGGCCGTCGTCGTCGTCGTCGGCATCGAACTCGTCGAAGTCTTCTTCGGCGACATAGTCGTCGGCTTCGTTCGGGTCGGAGAAGCCGTCGACGATCTGCGAGATGACGATCTTGCCTTCGCGGATGTCCGCGGCCATGCGCAGGATCTCGGCGATCGTCGCCGGCGAGGAGGAGATCGCCTCCATCATCGCCATCAGGCCGCCTTCGATGCGCTTGGCGATCTCGATCTCGCCTTCGCGCGTGAGCAGCTCCACCGTGCCCATCTCGCGCATGTACATGCGCACCGGGTCGGTGGTGCGGCCGAATTCGGAATCGACCGTGGACAGCGCCGCTTCGGCTTCTTCTTCCGCTTCCTCCGCCGATGCCGCAGTCGGCGTCGTGTTGTTCAGCAGAAGCATCTCGGCGTCGGGCGTCTGCTCGTACACCGCCACGCCCAGGTCGTTCAGCATGGCGACCACGACCTCGAGCGTCTCGGCATCGACGAGCTTTTCGGGCAGGTGGTCGGTGATCTCGGCGTGGGTGAGGTAGCCGCGCGTCTTGCCGAGCGTGATCAGGGCCTTCAGGCGCTGGCGGCGCTTGGTCATTTCCTCTTCGGACAGGATCGTCTCGTCGAGGCCGAATTCCTTCATCAAGGCGCGTTCCTTCGCCTTGCTGATCTTCATGCGCAGCGGCTTGGCCTTCTCGACCACGACCTCCGCCGGCGCTTCGTCGCCGCCGAGGTCTTCGTCGATGTCGGTCAGGTCGACTTCGTCTTCACCCTTCTTCGTTGTCTCGGCCGTGGTCTTCGGCTTGCGGCCGCGCTTGGCGCCCGCTGCGGGCGACTCCGACTCAGGCGCGACGGCCTTCGGCGGGCGGCCGGGCTTTTTCTTCGCGGATTCTTCCGGGGCGGCGGTGACGGCCTTGAGCGGCTTGGACTTCAGGTCTTCCTTCTTGGCGGCGGGCTTGTCTTTGGCGGGGGACTTCGTGGGCACGGGCTTGTCTTTCACTGCGTGACTCTTGCTGGACTTGGCTTGCGGCTTGGCCGGTTTGACGACCTTGAGCGGCGCCTTGGCGTGTTTGACCGCTTTCTTCGCAATGGGTTTCGCGGCGTGCTTCGACTTTGCTTTTGCTGCGGGCATGAGGAATACCTCGA
>DATBPW010000115.1:0-2194 GCA_036561125.1 Ramlibacter sp.
CGTGAAGTTCGGCGCCGACGGGCTGGAGTTCTCGCTGTTCTTCTGGATCGAGGACCCGGCGAGCGGCCAGGCGAACGTGAAGTCCGAGGTCAACGTGCGCGTGCTGCAGGCCCTGCGCGGCGCGGGCATCGACATCCCGTATCCGCAGCGCGTCGTGCACATCCAGGCGGCGCCGGCGGAGTAAACCCGCCTTTACGCGGCGTGCCCGCGTGCCTACGATGGCGCTTCCACCAGGAGGCATTGATGTTCCTGAAGAACTGCTGGTACGTGGCCGCGTGGGACCACGAGCTCATCGACGGCCGCATGCTGGCCCGCACGCTCCTCGAAGAGCCGGTACTCATCTACAAGTCCGAAGCCGGCCGCGTCGTCGCGCTGAAGGACCGCTGCTGCCACCGCGGCGCGCCGCTGTCGATCGGCCGGCGCGAAGGCGATTGCGTGCGTTGCATGTACCACGGCCTGAAATTCGATCCCTCGGGCAAATGCATCCAGATCCCGGGGCAGGAGAACATCCCGCCGAAGCTCGGCGTGCGCAGCTTCCCCGTGGCCCTGAAGGACCACCTCGTGTGGATCTGGATGGGCGAGCCGGACAAGGCCGACCCCGCGCAGATCGTGGACTACGAGTACCTGCGCGACCCGCAGTGGAAGGGCATCCCCGAGTACATGCACTACGACGCGAACTGGCTGCTGATCGTCGACAACCTGTCCGACTTCGCGCACCTCGCGTTCGTGCACACGAACACGCTCGGCGGCTCGGAGGAATACGCGTACAAGACCCAGCCCGTGGCCGTCGAACGCCTGGCCGATGGCTTCCGCGTCGAGCGCTGGCACATGGACGCGCCGCCCCCGCCGTTCCACCGCAAGGTGCTGCCCGCCGGGGAGAAAACGCGCAACGTCGACCGCCGCAACATCGGCCGCATGCTAGTCCCGGGCATCTTCTTCCTCGAATCGATGTTCTCGCCGGCGGGCAGCGGCAGCGAACGCGGCAATCGCGAAGGCACGCGCGAATACCGCAATTGCCAGTTCATGACGCCCGAGACGCGGCGCTCCACGCACTTCTTCTTCGTCTACCTGAACAACTTCGAGGACGGCGACACGAACATCTCGCGCTCGCTGCGCGACAGCCTGATCGAAGGCTTCATGGAGGACAAGCACATCATCGAGCACCAGCAGCACGTGATCGACACGGACGCGACCTTCCGGATGCAGGCGATCGCGGCGGACGCGGCGCTGTCGCATTTCCGCCTGACGCTGTCGAAGCTCGTCCAGCAGGAGAAGGAACAAGAGGATGCGCGCGTGCCGGCGGAGAAGGAGCCCGTGCGGCCGCACGAGATGCTGCTTCGGTTCTGAGCTGCGCGAACGCAGCGCCTGCTATCGCACGAACGATGGCAGCCAGAGACTCAGCTGCGGGAACAGGATCAGCAGCACCAGCGTGAAGCACATGATCCATACGTAGGGCCAGCAGCCGCGGAAGATGGTCGTGAGCTTCACGCCGGGCAACAGCGCGTTCAGCACGAACAGGTTCATGCCCACGGGCGGCGAGATCAGCCCGATCTGCACCACCATCACGATGAGCACGCCGAACCAGACCGGGTCGAACCCCAGGCCGGTCACGATCGGGAAGAACAGCGGAATGGTGAGCAGCACCATCGTCAGTTCCTCCATGATCATCCCGAGCACGATGTAGATCGCCATCATGGCGAGCACCACCTCCAGCGGCGACAGCCCCGACTGCGTGATGAGGTCCTTCAGGTCGCCCGGCATCGTCGTGAAGTTGACGAAGTTCGCGAAGATCGTCGCAGCGATCAGCAGGGCGAACAGCATCGCGGTCGTGCGGGCGGATTCCACGAGCACCTCGGCCAGCACGCGCCACGTCAGCCGGCCGCGCAGCAGCGCAAAGAGGAACGCGCCCGCCGCCCCGAAGCCGCCGCCTTCGGTGGCTGTGAACAGGCCGCCGTAGATGCCGCCGAGCACCACGATCACGAGCACGAGCACGCCCCAGATTCCGCGCAGCGCGCGCCACCGTTCCGGCCATGTGGCACGCTCGCCGGGCGGCGCATGTTCCGGGTCGCGCGAGGTCACCCACGCGACGCCGAGCATCAGGAACGCCGCCGTGAGGAGGCCCGGGATGACGCCGGCCGCGAACAGCTTGCCGATGTTGGTCTCGGTGATGATCCCGTAGATCACCATGATGGTC
>DATBPW010000116.1:0-3548 GCA_036561125.1 Ramlibacter sp.
ACGTTGATGCGCCGCACGTCGCCGTGCACGCGGATCATCGGCGGCAGGCCGGCCGAAAGGTGCAGGTCGGACGCCTTGTTCTTGACGCTGAAAGCCAGCAGCTGGGTAATATCCACGAAGTCCCTCTATACAGCGTTATGCCGAATGCACGGGGACGGCGTCCCAAAGCGCCGTCTCGACCGTGCCTGATCAATTATGGCCATGATCGCCAATAACCTCCAGAGTGTTCGCGAGCGGGTCGCCCGGGCCTGCGGCGAGGCGCGGCGGGACGTGAACGAAGTCACGCTGCTGGCCGTTTCCAAGACTTTCGGTCCCGAAGCGGTGCGCGAGGCGTTCGGCGCGGGCCAGCGCGCGTTCGGCGAGAACTACATCCAGGAAGCGGCCGACAAGATCGCGCTGCTGCAGGAGCTGCCGCTCGAATGGCACTGCATCGGCCCCGTCCAGAGCAACAAGACGCGCCTGGTGGCCGCGAACTTCCAGTGGGTGCAGTCGGTGGACCGGCTGAAGATCGCGCAGCGCCTGTCCGAGCAGCGGGACAGCGCGCAGCCGCCGCTCAATGTGTGCATCCAGGTGAACATCGACGGCGGGCCGACCAAGTCGGGCGTGGCGCCGGGCGAAGCGCTGGCGCTGGCGCGCGACATCGCGCAGCTGCCGCGGCTGAAGCTGCGCGGCCTCATGACCCTCCCCGAGCCGGCCGCGGACTTCGACGCGCAGAAAGCCGTGCACATGAAGGCGCGCCGGCTCTTCGACGACTTGCGCGACGCCGGCCTGGCGCTCGACACGCTCTCGATGGGCATGACGGCGGACATCGAAGCCGCGATCGCGGCCGGCAGCACGATGGTGCGCGTGGGCACCGCGATCTTCGGCGGGCGTGAGAAGAAGGCGGCGCCTACCTCCCCGTGAACGGCCTGACGTCCCCGCAGTCCGCGCCGAGCCAGCGGCCCGTGCTTTCCATGTTCATCTTCTCGGGGCGGCCCTGCACGGTCGTGTTCACCACCATCTTCATGCTGTAGGCCTCGGCCGAAGCGAAGGTGATCTCGCCTTCACCGCTGGACGGCGGGTTCGCGCACGTGAAAGCGATCTTCATCTTGCCCGGCCCCATCGGTTCGTGCGTCGTCTTGCAGTCGCCGCGCTGCGCCGGGACGTCCTTGCGCGCGGCCATCTCGGGCGTCATGCAGTACTTCACCGTCATCGCGGTGCCGCCACTGCGCACATTCAGGCTCATGCCGCGCTGCTTCATCATCTCTTCCATCATCTTGCGCTGCTCGGGCGGCATGTTCGCGATCTGCTGCTGCGCCTGCGCCATCTTCTGCTGCTGGTCGCTGTTGCCCGAGAACTGAGTGGTGTGCGTGGACTCCCACAGTCCGGGCTTGACGTTCTGGGCCGATGCGAAGGAGACGCACGCGCCGAGCACGGCGGCGGCGAGGATGCGCTTCATGGTGGTTCCCTCTGGATGAAAAGCCGGATTCTGCGGCGCGGGCTCGCGGGAGGCAACGGGATTTTGCCCGCCCGTGTCTTATGCCAGCGACGCCTGCCGCACCGCGTGTTCCCAGCGCTCCATCAACTCCGCGGCCCGCGCGCGCGGCATGGTCGGCGTGAACCGGCGCTCCACCTGCCACATCGCGGCGAGCTCGGCCGGGTCGCGCCACACGCCGTGCGCCAGCCCGGCGAGGTAGGCCGCACCCAGCGCCGTCGTCTCCGTGATCGCCGGCCGGATCACCGGGATGCCGAGCAGGTCGGCCTGGAACTGCATCAGCAGGTCGTTCACGGCGGCGCCGCCGTCCACGCGCAATTCGCTCACCGGCGACGACCCGCCCGCGACCGCATCGCGGCTCATGGCCTGCAGCAAGGCAGCGCTCTGGTACGCGATGCTTTCGAGCGCCGCGCGTGCGACGTGCGCCACCGTCGTGCCCCGCGTGAGGCCCGTGATCGTGCCGCGCGCATCGGGCTTCCAGTACGGCGCCCCCAGGCCCGTGAAGGCGGGCACCATCATCACGCCGCCCGAATCGGGCACGCTCGCCGCGAGCGACTGCACCTCGGGGCTGGTCTTGATCGCTTTCAGCCCGTCGCGCAGCCACTGCACCACGGCGCCACCGATGAAGACGGCGCCTTCCATCGCGAACTGCGGCTGCGCCGTCAACTGCGCGGCGCTCGTCGTCAGCAGGCCGTTGCGCGACAGCTCGAACTTGTCGCCGGTGTTCATCAACAGGAAGCAGCCGGTGCCGTAGGTGTTCTTCGCCATGCCCGGCTTGAAGCAGGCCTGCCCGAAGAGCGCGGCCTGCTGGTCGCCCGCCACGCCGCCGATCGGCACGCTCGCGCCGAGCAGCGATGCGACGGTCTCGCCGTAGTGCGCCGACGAGGGCAGCACCTTGGGCATGAGTTCCACGGGCACGTCGAAGATGCGCAGCAGCTCCTCGTCCCAACGGTTGTCGCGCACGTTGAACAGCATCGTGCGCGAAGCGTTGGTCACGTCGGTGGCATGCAGCGCGCCGCCCGTGAGTTGCCACATCAGCCAGCTGTCGACCGTGCCGAAGGCGAGTTCGCCGCGGCGCGCCTGCTCGCGCGCGCCCGGCAGGTTCTCGAGCAGCCACGCGATCTTCGTCGCCGAGAAGTAAGAGTCGACCCGCAGCCCCGTGCGCTGCTGGATCAGCTTGTCGTGCCCGGCTTCGCGCAGCCGTGCGCACATCGGCTCGCCGCGGCGGTCCTGCCACACGATCGCGTGATGGATCGGGCGGCCGGTCTTGCGCTCCCACAGCAGCGTCGTCTCGCGCTGGTTGGTGATGCCGATCGCGCGCACCTGCGTCGCGTCGACCTTCGCCTTGGCGAGCGCCTCCTGCGCGGTGGCCAGTTGCGTGCGCCAGATGATGGCCGGGTCGTGTTCGACCCAGCCGGGTTGCGGATAGATCTGCGGCAGCTCCTGCTGCGCGAGCGCGACGATGCGCCCCTGCGTGTCGAAGACGATGCTGCGCGAGCTGGACGTGCCCTGGTCGAGTGCGAGGATGAAGCTCATGCGCGCGATTGTGGCGTCATCGCGCGCGGGATGCGAGCGGGCCGCGTCAGCCCATCTGCACCTGTTTCTTCAACTGCGATGCCTGCTGGTGCGCGCGCTGGATCGCGTCCTTCAGTTGCGGGTCGACGTTGCCGGCGGTGCGGCACGCCTGCATCGCGCGGTCCGCGGCCTGTTCGAGCTGCATCACGGGCTGGCGCAGCTGCGACGCGTCGCCCTGCTGCTGCGACGATGAGCCGGCGCTGCACGCCTGTTGCGCCTGGCGCGCCTGCTGGTGCAGTTGTTCGACGGATTGCTTCAGGTCGCCCGACGCCGAACTCGCGGCGCGCTTGGCCTGGTCCGCGCACTGTTCGATGCTGTCGATGCTTTGCTTGAGCTGGTCTGCCTGCATGGGTGAACTCCTCGTGAAGGCAGCCAGCGTAGGCACTCACGCCGCAACGCTGCGTAGGAGATCGCCCGTTTCAAATCATGGCTGTGCCACCGGCTCGCGCATCGTCACGAATTCCTCGGCCGCGGTCGGGTGGATGCCGATCGTGCCGTC
>DATBPW010000117.1:0-34749 GCA_036561125.1 Ramlibacter sp.
GCGGCAGCGGCAACGCGCAGGTCAAGCTCAAGCTGGAACTGCCCGTCGCGGCCGTCGCCAAATCGAAGGTGCAAGGCTCCGTGCTGCTCACAGGCAACGACGTGCAGCTCACGCCCGACACGCCCTTGCTCGCGAAGGCGAAGGGCACGATCACGTTCAACGAGCATGGCTTCGCGATCAACGGCGCGCAGGCGCGTGCGCTCGGCGGCGACGTGAAGATCGACGGCGGCACGCGGTCCGACGCGCCGCGTTCGCCCGACAGCATCGTCGCGATCCGGGCGCAGGGAACGGCCACGGCCGACGGCTTGCGGCAGGCGCGGGAACTCGGTTTTGTCGCGCGGCTGGCGCGCGAGGCGAGCGGCAGCGCGCCGTACGCGGTAGCCATCGTCTTTCGCCGCGGCGTGCCCGAGGTGAGCGTCACCAGCAGCCTGCAGGGCCTGGCGCTGAACCTGCCGGCGCCGCTGGCCAAGAGCGCCGACACGGCGCTGCCGCTGCGCTACGAGAACGCGCTCACGCGCGAGACGCTGGCGCAGCCGCGCGACGCCGCAGCGTCGCGCATGCAGGACCAGCTCACTTTCGAAGCCGGCCGCGTGATGTCCTTGGCGTTCGTGCGTGACGTGTCCGGCGCCGAGCCGCGCGTGTTGCGGGGCGCGATCGGGATCGGGCTCGCGCCGGGCGAAGTGTCGGCCATGCCCGACCAGGGCGTGATGGCGAACATCAACCTCGCGAACGTCAACCTCGACCAATGGGAAGCTTTGCTCGGCCAGCCCGTCGGCGGCGCACCGGGCGCGGGCAACGTGCCGGGCTACGTGCCCAGCGTCATGGCCGTGCGGGCAAAAGAGCTCGTGGTGCAGGGGCGCACGCTGCACAACGTGACGGTCGGCGGATCGCGCGACGGGTTGACGTGGCGCGGCAACTTCGATGCGACCGAACTCAACGGCTATGCCGAGTACCGGCAAGCCGGCGCCCAGAACGGCGGTCGCCTGTATGCGCGGCTGTCGCGCCTGGCGCTGGGCGCGTCGGAGACCAAGGAAGTCGAGTCCCTGCTCGACGAACAGCCGGCCACGCTGCCCGCGCTGGACGTCGTCGTCGACGACTTCGAGTTGCGCGGCAAGAAGCTCGGGCGGCTGGAGATCGACGCGACCAACCGCGCGCAGGGCGTGCGCGAGTGGCGGCTGAACAAGCTGAACCTCACCGTGCCGGAAGCCACGTTCACCGCCACCGGCAACTGGGCGCAACTCAATGCGCAGGCCGCGCCCGGCATGTTCCGCGCCGCGGGCCCGCGCGCGGCGGAGCGCATGCGCACGGCGATCAAGTTCCGCCTCGACATCGCCGACTCCGGGCAACTGCTCGCGCGTTTCGGCATGAAGGATGTCGTGCGCCGCGGCAAGGGCAAGCTCGAGGGGCAGGTGGCGTGGATCGGCTCGCCGCTCGCGTTCAACTACGCGACCATGGACGGCAATTTCAACGTCGGCATGGAAGGCGGCCAGTTCCTCAAGGCCGAGCCGGGCATCGGCAAGCTGCTGGGCGTGCTGAGCCTGCAGGCGCTGCCGCGCCGCCTCGCGCTGGATTTCCGCGACGTGTTCACCGAAGGCTTTTCGTTCGATTTCATCCGCGGCGACGTCACGATCCAGGACGGCATCGCGGCAACGAACAACCTGCAGATGAAAGGCGTGAACGCCGCCGTGCTGATGGACGGCAAGGCCGACATCCAGAAGGAAACGCAGGACATCAAGGTCGTGGTCGTCCCGGAGATCAACGCCGGTACCGCGTCACTGGTGGCTGCGGCAATCAACCCCGCCATCGGCATCGGCTCGTTCCTGGCGCAGCTCGTGCTGCGCCAGCCGCTCATCCGCGCCGCGACGCAGGAGTTCCGCATCGACGGCACGTGGACCGAACCGCACGTCACCCGCCTGGGCAAGAACGCGGAAACGCAGGCCGAGGCGCCCAAGCCCGCCAACACGAATTAGAGTGTCTGCATGAAGGTCGCAGCAATCCAGATGGTTTCGGGCACCACGGTGGCCGGCAACCTCGATTCGGCCCGCACGTTGCTGGAGGAAGCGGCGCGCGCGGGCGCCGAGCTCGCGGTGCTGCCGGAGTATTTCTGCCTGCTGGGCCAGCGCGACACCGACAAGCTCGCGGTGCGCGAGCGGTTCGGCGACGGCCCGATCCAGGAATTCCTGCGCGACGCCGCGCGTGAACTGAAGATGGCGATCGTCGGCGGGACACTGCCGCTGCACGCGGGCGACGACGCGCACGTGCGCAATACCAGCCTCGCGTTCTCGCGCGACGGCGCGTTGCTCGCGCGTTACGACAAGGTCCACCTGTTTCGCTTCGACAACGGCCGCGAGCGCTATGACGAGTCGCGCGTGATCGAAGCCGGCGCGCACGCGGCGGCGTTCGACCTCGCCTCGCGCGACGGCCGCACGTGGCGCATCGGCATGTCGGTGTGCTACGACCTGCGCTTTCCCGAGCTGTACCGCCAGCTGCAGGCCGAAGTGATCCTGGTGCCCAGCGCGTTCACGTACGTCACGGGGCAAGCGCATTGGGAATTGCTGCTGCGCGCACGCGCGGTCGAGAACCTCGCGTTCGTGGTCGCGCCGGCGCAGGGCGGCACGCACGAGAACGGCCGGCGCACCTGGGGCCACACCATGGTGGTCGATCCCTGGGGCGACGTGATCGGCGTGCGGGGCAGCGGCGCCGGCGTCGTGCTCGCCGAGATCGACACGGCGCGGCTGGCCGAAGTGCGCAAGCAGTTGCCGGCGCTCGAGCACCGCGTGCTATGAGTGCTCCTGCCGCAGCCAGCGGCGCGGGATCACGCTTGGGCCGCTGGCGCCGGACGAACGCGCGCCTGTCGCTGTGGGCCGTGCTCGTCGCGCTGGTCGCGGGCATGATCGCGACACTGATCTGGCTCGCCGGACGCTACGAGACGAGCCAGGAGCAGGCGCGGCTCGATCGCGACGACGGCAACGCCGTGAACGACATCCGCCAGGCGCTCACGCGCAACGTGCAGACCCTGCAGGCGCTGTATTCGGGCAACCCGGCGCCGGACGCCTGGACGCGCGACGCGCACACGCTGCTGCGCGACCACCGCGAGCTGATGCGCGTCGAGTGGCGCGATGCGCAGCTACGCGTCGTCGCCGCGGCGGATACGCCGTTTCGCGCGCCGGTCTTCGAGCGCCTGGGCCGCTCGACTTCGCAATCGGATGTGCAGCTCGCCTGCGCCGCGGCGCGCCGGCTGACCGGCCCGGCGTATTCGACCAGCTACTTCGTGCCGCAGCTCGATGGCTTGGGGATCGAAGTGATGGAGCTGTGCATCCCGCAGGCCGTGGCCGGGCAGGTGAACGGGTACGTGGTGGCGTCGTACTCGCTGGCCGAGATCCTCGACACCCTGATGGATCCACAGCTCGCGCACAGCCACGACGTCGCGTTCACCGAGGCCGACGGAACGCGCCTCGCGCTGCGCAGCGCGGCGCGGCGCGGCACGCACGTGTTCACGTCGCAGCAGCTGCTGGACCTGCCGGGCGTGACGCTCGTCCTGCGCATGGACAGCTGGCGCGCGGCGCCGCAGCTGTTCCCGAACGTGCTCACCGCGATCCTCGCGACGATGGCCGTGGCGCTGCTGGTCGTGCTGTGGCTGCTCGGGCGCGACACGCAGCGGCGCCTGCGTGCCGAACGCGACCTCGCCGACGCGCTGGCCTTTCGCAAGGCGATGGAGGATTCGCTGGTCACCGGGCTGCGCGCGCGCGACCTCGAGGGCCGCACGACTTACGTGAACCCCGCGTTCTGCGAGATGGTCGGCTTCTCCGCGGGCGAACTGCTCGGCCGCGGCACGCCGGCGCCCTATTGGCCGCCCGAGTCCGCGGAGCGCTACGCGCAGCGGCAGGAAAAGCGCCTGTCGGGCCGCCATGCGCCGCCGCGCGAAGGCTACGAATCGGTGTTCATGCGCAAGGACGGCACGCGCTTCCCGGTGCTGGTGATCGAAGCGCCGCTGATCAACCACGAAGGCGTGCAGACCGGCTGGATGAGCGCGTTCCTCGACCTGTCGGAGCAGCGGCGCGTCGAGGAGGTTTCGCGCGCGAGCCAGGAACGCCTGCAGGCGACGGCTCGCCTGGCCACCGTCGGCGAGATGGCGTCGCTGCTGTCGCACGAATTGAACCAGCCGCTGGCGGCCATCTCGAGCTACGCGACGGGGTCGCTCAACCTCCTCAAGTCGTACGCGAGCACCGAGGGCGACAACGATGTCGGCGACATGGAGGTCGCGATGCACCGCATCGCCGAACAGGCCGAGCGCGCGGGCAAGGTGATCAAGAGCGTGCACGATTTCGTGCGCCGCCGCGACAAGGAGCGCGAGCCGGTCGCACCCGCGATGCTGGTTGACGCGGTGATGCCGCTCGTTGCGCTGCAGGCGCGCAAGCTGGACGTGCGCGTGGAAACGCGCATCGACCCGCGCCTGCCGCCCGTGCTGTGCGACCGCACGATGGTCGAACAGGTGCTGCTCAACCTCGCGCGCAACGCCATGCAGGCGATGGGCGAGGCGCGCGTGCCCGATGCGTCGCTGCTGATCGAAGCGAAGCAGGCCCGCGCGGCCGAACCATCGCCCGGCAAGGTGTGGCTGGAGTTCTCGGTCGCGGACGTCGGCCCCGGCATTCCGGCCGAGATCCAGCGCCGGCTGTTCACGCCCTTCTTCACGACGAAGAGCGAGGGCATGGGGTTGGGACTGTCGCTGTGCCGCACGGTGGTCGAACAGCACGGGGGATTCCTCGCATTCGAGCCGAACGAGCCCACCGGTACGATCTTCCGCTTCACCCTGCCCGTCGATGCGCGGGCCCTCGCCGAGCACGCAGCCTGATGCAGCCGACCGCCAACGCCATCGTTTACATCGTCGACGACGACGCGAGCGTGCGCGAGGCGCTGGCGTGGCTGCTGCGCTCGCGCCGGCTGCTGTCCGAGGCGTTCGCGGGCGCCGAGCCGTTCGATGCGCTGCTCGCGACAGGCACGGTGCCCAACCAGCCGTCGTGCCTGCTGCTCGACGTGCGCATGCCCGGCATGAGCGGCCTGGCGCTGTTCGAGAAGATCGCCGCGCGCGGCCTCGCCGACGCCATGCCCGTGATCTTCCTGACCGGCCACGCCGACGTGCCCACCGCCGTGGACATGGTCAAGCGCGGCGCGTTCGACTTCTGCGAGAAGCCGTTTTCCGACAACGCGCTGGTCGATCGCATCGAGCAGGCGCTGAAGCAATCGGGAGAAGTGCTGGCCAACCGCCGCGCGAAGGGCGTGGTGCAGGCGCGCGTGGCGGAACTCACGGAGCGTGAGCGCGACGTGATGCGACTGGTGATCGAAGGCTTGCCGAACAAGCTGATCGCCGACCAGCTGGACATCAGCGTGCGCACGGTGGAAGTGCACCGCGCGCGCGTATTCGACAAGATGGAAGTGAAGTCGGCCGTGGAACTGGCGAACCTGCTGCGGTCGGCCTAGTCCTTGTTGTCGTTCTCGTCGGGCGGCGGCTCGCCGCCCTTGCGGCCGGAGAACATGGTCCACCAGACGATGAACAGCAGGGCGGCCAGGGCCAGCATCGCTTCGAGGAAAAGTTCGAGCATGATGATTTTTCGTTGGGCGGTTGTCGCGATTCTAGGAATGCTGGCGGGCTGCGCATCGACGCCGCTGCCGCCGGCGCAGCCCGCCGCGCCGCCGGGGGCCGCGCCGGCGCCCGGGCCGGTGCCCGCCGTGAATGCGCTGGCGACGGCCAAGGCCCGGTGGGTGCCGGTCGCCTGGTCCGAATTGCCGGGCTTCGCGGACGACAACATCTACGAAGCGTGGAACGCGTGGCTCAAGGGCTGCGAGCGCCCGCCGGCGAACTGGGTGCGGCTGTGCGGCGAGGTTCGGCAGCTTTCCATCGCATCGGCGCAGGACCAGCGCGCATGGATGATGGCGAAGCTGCAGCCGTATCGCGTCGAGCCGCTCGACGGGGCCGCGGCGGACGGGTTGCTCACCGGCTACTACGAGCCGCAACTCGATGCGACGCGCCTGCCGACTGCGTCCAGCAACGTCCCGCTGTACCGCCCGCCGGCGACGCTGGCGCAGCGCCGGCCCTGGTACACGCGCGAGGAGATCGACACCTTGCCGGAAGCCCGCGCGCAGCTGCGCGGGCGCGAGATCGCTTACGTCAGCGACCCGCTCGATGCACTCATGGTGCAGGTGCAAGGTTCGGCGCGCTTGCGCATCACGGAGGCGGGCGGTGCGCAGCGCCTCGTGCGGCTCGCCTATGCGGGAACGAACGACCAGCCCTATCGCAGCGTCGCCACGTGGCTGTTGCAGCAAGGCGCGCTGCGCGATGCGTCGTGGGCGGGCCTGAAGGCGTGGGCGCAGCAGAATCCGCAGCGCATCAATGAATTGCTCTGGTCCAATCCGCGCTACGTGTTCTTCCGCGAGGAGCCGCTGTCGGACGTCGATGCGGTGTCGGGGCCGCGCGGCGCATTGGGGGTGCCGCTCACGCCGGGGCGGTCGATCGCGGTCGACCGCGACAGCATCCCGTACGGCACGCCGGTGTGGCTGGCGTCGAGCGGCCCCGCGGTGAACCTGCAGCGGCTCGTGTTCGCGCAGGACACCGGCAATGCCATCACGGGCGCCGTGCGCGCCGACTTCTTCACCGGCTGGGGCAACGAGGCCGGCGAGCTCGCGGGCCGGCTGAAACAGCCGCTGCGCCTGTGGGCGCTGTGGCCCCGTTGAGCTTCGGCGCCCGCTACGATGCAGGGATGCGTTGGGGACTCGCCGCCGTATTGCTTCTGGGAGGATGTGCATCGCGTCCGGTGCCTGCCCCCGTCCCCATCCAGCAGAAGGCGCCGGAAGTTTCACCGGCGATCGTGTCGCCGCCCAAGCAGGCGGCCCTGCCCCACTACACCTGCGACGGCGGCATCGCGTTCGACGTGCGCTTCGGCGACGACGATGCGCAACTGGCGTTCAACTCGCGCCCGCCCGAAACGCTCCTGCGCGACGCGGGCGGCGTCACGCCGCAGCAGACCGTGTACAGCAACACGGCGCTCAAGGCCGAATTCGGCGTCGATCCGGGCGGCCGTGGCGCGAAGCTTCGTTTCGCCGACCCGCCGCTCGAAGCGAACTGCACGCGCGACTAGCTAGCGCGCCGCCCGTTTCGCCGCGAGGTGCGATAGCGGCAATTCGCTGCTGTCCTTCACTTCGCCGAGCGAGAAACTCGTGTGCAGGTCCTTCACGTTCGGCAGGTTGATCAGCACCTTGCGCGCGAACTGCGAGAACGAGTCGAGGTCCTTCGACACCACCTGCATCTCGAAGGTGCCCGCGCCGCTGATGTAGTGGCACGAGACGATCTCCGGGATGTTGCGGATCGCTTCTTCCATTTCGCGCGTCTTCTCTCCCGTGTTCTGCTGCGCGTCGAGGCGCACGAACGCGAGCACGCCCAGCCCGATCCGGTGGCGGTCGATCTCGGCGCGATAGCCCTTGATGTAGCCGGCCTGCTCGAGCGCGCGCACGCGGCGCCAGCACGGCGCGGCCGACAAGCCCACGCGCTGCGCGAGTTCGGCATTCGTCAGGCGCGCGTCGGCCTGCAGCTCATGAAGTATTTTGATGTCAAAGCTGTCGAGCGTTTCCATGAATCGGCAAATCGGGAAAGATCCTTTCTCATCCTAGCCGCCCGGCGGCATCAAACGCAAAGACTTATCCCGACTGGCCGCATACACTGAGCGGCTCGCGCCCCGACAACGACGATGGAGACAAGCCGGTCATGAACGCACCGTTGCCCGAACACATCCGCAAGGCCCTCGAGTCGGTGACGCTCGACGACAAGTACGCGCTGGATGCCGGCCGTGCGTTCATGAGCGGCGTGCAGGCGCTGGTGAAACTGCCGATGCTGCAGCGCCGGCGCGACGCGCTCGCCGGCAAGAACACCGCGGGCTTCATCAGCGGCTATCGCGGCTCGCCGCTCGGCACCTACGACCAGTCCTTGTGGGGCGCGAAGAAATTCCTCGCGTCGAACAACATCGTGTTCCAGCCCGGCGTGAACGAGGAACTGGCGGCCACCGCGCTGTGGGGCACGCAGCAACTGGGTTTCACCGACCCGAAGACGCACAAGTTCGACGGCGTGTTCGGCATCTGGTACGGCAAGGGCCCGGGCGTCGATCGCTGCGCCGATGTCTTCAAGCACGCGACGATGGCCGGCACGACGCCGTGGGGCGGCGTGATCGCCGTTGCCGGCGACGACCACGTCGCGAAGAGTTCGACGGCGGCGCACCAGAGCGACCACATCTTCAAGGCGTGCGGCCTGCCGGTGTTCTTCCCGGCCAACGTGCAGGAGATCCTCGACCTCGGGCTGCATGCGTTCGCCCTCAGCCGCTACTCGGGCGTGTGGGCGGGCATGAAGACGATCCAGGAGATCGTCGAATCGAGCAGCACCGCGGTCATCGATCCGGAGCGCGTGCAGATCCGGATTCCCGCCGACTTCGCGATGCCGCCGGGCGGCGTGCATATCCGCTGGCCCGACAACGCGCTCGACCAGGAAGCGCGCCTGTTCGACTACAAGTGGTACGCCGCGCTCGCGTACATCCGCGCGAACCGCCTCAACTACAACGTGGTCGAAGGCCCGAATGATCGTTTCGGCATCATCGCGAGCGGCAAGGCGTACAACGACGCGCGCCAGGCGCTGCTGGACCTCGGCCTCGACGACGCAACGTGCCGACGCCTGGGCATTCGCGTGCACAAGGTCGGCGTGGTGTGGCCGCTCGAAGCGCAGGGCACGCGCGAATTCGCGCAAGGACTCAAGGAAATCCTCGTCGTCGAGGAAAAGCGCCAGGTCATCGAATACCAGTTGAAGGAAGAGCTCTACAACTGGCGCGCCGACGTGCGGCCGAATGTCGTGGGCAAGTTCAACGACGATGGCGGCGAGATGTCGGGCGGCGAATGGTCGCAGCCGAACCCGATCGCGAACACGCTGCTGCGCGCGAACGCGGACCTGTCGCCCGCGCTCATCGCCCGGGCGATCGCGCAGCGCCTGAAGAAGCTGGGTGTCGATGCCGACTCCGCCGCGCGCATCGACGCGCAACTGGCGATCCTCGAAGCCAAGGAGCGCGCGATGACGGCGCTCGAAGTCAAGGCGGAGCGCACGCCGTGGTTCTGCTCGGGCTGCCCGCACAACACGTCGACGGTGGTGCCCGAGGGCTCGCGCGCGATGGCGGGCATCGGCTGCCACTTCATGGCGGTGTGGATGGACCGCGCCACGGTCGGCTTCACGCAGATGGGCGGCGAAGGCGTGCCGTGGGTCGGGCAGCAGCCCTTCTCGAACGAGAAGCACGTGTTCGCGAATCTCGGCGACGGCACCTACTTCCACAGCGGGCTGCTCGCCATCCGCCAATCGATCGCGGCGGGCGTGAACATCACGTACAAGATCCTCTACAACGACGCCGTCGCGATGACGGGCGGCCAGCAGGTGGGCGAGCGGCCCGAGGGGCACTCGGTCATCCAGATCGCGCACAGCGTCGTGGCCGAAGGCGCGACGAAGGCCGTCGTCGTGACCGACCAGCCGGAGAAGTACACGGTGGCGAAGCTGCCGCCCGGCGTGGACGTCCACCATCGCGACGAGCTGGACAAGATCCAGCGCGAATTCCGCGAAATCCCGGGCACGACCGCGATCATCTACGACCAGACTTGCGCCACCGAGAAGCGGCGCCGCCGCAAGCGCGGCAAGATGGTCGACCCCGCGGTGCGCGTCGTGATCAACGACCTGGTGTGCGAAGGCTGCGGCGATTGCAGCGCCAAGAGCAACTGCCTGTCGGTCGAGCCGCTGGAAACCGAGTTCGGCCGCAAGCGTGCGATCAACCAGAGCACGTGCAACAAGGACACCAGCTGCCTGAAGGGTTTCTGCCCGAGCTTCGTGACCGTCGAGGGCGGCAAGCTCAAGGCGAAGTCCCGGGGCGACGGCGTTTCGCTCGACGGCCTGCCCGAATTGCCGCTGCCGCAACTGCCTGCCATCCACGGCGCCTACGGCATCGTCGTCGCGGGCGTGGGCGGGACGGGCGTGATCACGATCGGCCAGCTGCTCGGCATGGCGGCTCACATGGAAGGCAAGGGCATCGTGACGCAGGATGCCGCGGGCCTCGCGCAAAAGGGCGGCGCGACGTGGAGCCACGTGATCGTGGGCGAGTCGCAGGATGCGATCCGCACGACGCGCGTGACGATGGCCGGCGCGGACCTGGTGATCGGGTGCGACCCGATCGTCAGCGCCGACAAGGAAACGGTGCTGCGCATGCGGCCCGGGCGCACGCACGTCGCGCTGAACGGCCACAGCACGCCGACCGCGGCGTTCGTGAAGAACGCGAACTGGGCCAATCCCGCCGACGCGTGCGCCGCAGAGATCGCGAAGTCGGTCGGCGAAGGTCTTGCGGTGTTCAACGCCGATGCCGCCGCGACGAAGCTGCTGGGCGATTCGATCTACACGAACCCGATGATGCTCGGGTTCGCGTGGCAGAAGGGCTGGGTCCCGCTCGAGCGCGAATCGCTGATGCGGGCCATCGAGCTCAACGGCGTCACGGTGGACAGGAACAAGGCGGCTTTCGAATGGGGCCGCCGCGCCGCGCACGACTGGGCTTCGGTCGAGAAGCACCTCGCGCCGGCGCAGGTGATCGAATTCAGGAAGCGCGATTCGCTCGAAAGCATCGTGGCGCGACGCATCGAGTTCCTCACGCAGTACCAGGACGCGGCCTACGCGAAGCAGTACGCCGACTTCGTCGAGAAGGTGCGCGCGGCCGAGGCCCCGCTGGGCAAGGCGCAGCTGGCCGACGCGGTCGCCCGTTACCTGTTCAAGCTGATGGCGTACAAGGACGAGTACGAAGTGGCGCGCCTGTACACGCAAACCGGCTTCGAGGACAAGATCGCCTCGATGTTCGAAGGCGACTACAAGGTGCATTTCCATCTCGCGCCACCGGCGATCGCCAGGCGCAACGCGAAGGGCGAGCTGGTCAAGCAAAAGTTCGGGCCGGCGACGCTGGCGCTGTTCCGGCTGCTGGCCCGGCTGAAGGGCCTGCGCGGCACCGCGTTCGATTTCTTCGGCCGCACCGAGGAGCGCCGCACCGAGCGCGCCCTCATCGGCGAGTACCGCGCGAGCATCGAGCAGGTCCTCGCGCAACTGTCGGCGTCCAACCATGAGCTGGCCGTCGAGATCGCCCGGATCCCGGAGCAGGTCAAGGGTTTCGGCCACGTGAAGGAGCGCAACCTCCACGCGGCGCGCGAGCGCTGGCACGCGCTGATGCGTGACTGGGACGCATCCGGCAGCGCGCAGCGCGCAGCCTAAGTTCTTAAGGCGCAGGCGCGACATACAATCGAGGGCTTTCGCCCGCACCGGGGAACCGGTGCGGGCGGTTGCGCTCGAACCCAACGCCCGGAGCCCTCCCAGTGTTCATCTCCTCAGCCTTTGCCCAGACCGCCACCGGCGGCGACGTGACCTCGATGCTCGGGGGCATGCTGCCGCTCGTGCTGATGTTCGTGGTGCTGTACTTCATCATGATCCGCCCGCAGATGAAGCGGCAGAAGGAGCACAAGACGATGCTCGAGGCGCTCGCCCGCGGCGACGAAGTCGCCACCTCGGGCGGACTGGTCGGCAAGGTGACCAAGCTCGGCGAGTCGATGCTGTCGATCGAGATCGCCAACGGCGTGGAGGTGCAGGTGCAGCGCCAGGCCGTCGTGCAGGTG
Organism: Ramlibacter sp.; assembly: GCA_036561125.1. GTDB lineage: Bacteria > Pseudomonadota > Gammaproteobacteria > Burkholderiales > Burkholderiaceae_C > Ramlibacter. The sequence continues at coordinate 11,713 of DATBPW010000117.1, forward strand.
CTGCCCAAGGGCACGATGAAATAAAGAATGAACCGCTACCCGCTCTGGAAATACGTCGTCATCGCCGTCGCGCTGCTGATCGGCGCGCTCTACACCTTGCCGAATTTCTTCGGCGAGGCGCCGGCGGTGCAGGTCTCGTCGACGAAGGCCACGGTGAAGGTCGACGAGACCACCCGGGCGCGCGTGCGCGAAGCGCTCGCCAAGGCCGGCGTCCCGCCCGATGACATCGAGGTCGACGCGAGCTCGGTCAAGGCGCGTTTCGCAACCACCGACGCGCAGCTGAAGGCGAAGGACGCGCTGCAGCGTGCGCTCAACCCGGACCCGAACAATCCCACCTATGTCGTGGCGCTGAACCTGCTGTCGCGCTCGCCGCACTGGCTCACCGCGTTGCGCGCCGAGCCGATGTACCTCGGCCTCGACCTGCGCGGTGGCGTGCACTTCATGCTGCAGGTCGATATGCAGGCGGCGCTCTCGAAGAAGGCCGAATCGCTGTCGGGCGACATGCGCACGACGTTCCGCGAGAAGAACATCCGGCACACCGGCATCAACCGCAACGGCCAGCAGATCGAAGTGGGCTTTCGCGATGCCGAGGCGCTGCAGGCCGCGAAGGCCGTGCTGGCGGACCAGTTCCCCGACCTGCAGGAAACCGACGGGCCATCGGGCACCGACTACCGCATGGTCGCGACCATCAAGCCCGAGGCGGCGCTGCGCATCCAGGAGCAGGCGCTCAAGCAGAACATGGTCACGCTGCACAACCGGATCAACGAGCTGGGCGTCGCCGAGCCCGTGATCCAGCAGCAGGGGCTCGATCGCATCGTCGTGCAGTTGCCGGGCGTGCAGGACACGGCCAAGGCCAAGGAAATCCTCGGGCGCACGGCGACGCTCGAGATCCGCATGGTCGACGAAAGCACGGAGGCGCGCGCGGCCGAACTCGGGACCGGGCCGGTGCCCTTCGGCGACGAGAAGTTCCTCGACCGCAACGGCCAGCCGGTCGTCGTGTACAAGCAGGTGATCTTCACCGGCGACAACCTGACCGATGCGCAGCCCGGCTTCGACAGCCAGACGCAGGAGCCGGCGGTGAGCCTCACGCTCGATGCGAAGGGCGCACGCATCTTCAAGGACGTCACGCGCGACAACGTGGGCAAGCGCATGGCGATCCTGCTGTTCGAGAAGGGCAAGGGCGAAGTCGTCACCGCGCCGGTGATCCGCAGCGAGATCGGCGGCGGCCGCGTGCAGATCACGGGCGGCCGCATGACCACCGTCGAGGCCAACGACACCGCGCTGCTGCTGCGCGCCGGCTCGCTGGCCGCGCCGATGGAAATCATCGAGGAATACACGATCGGGCCGTCGCTTGGCGCCGACAACATCAGCAAGGGTTTCCACTCGGTCACGTGGGGCTTCGTCGTGATCTGCGTGTTCATGGCGGCCTACTACATGCTGTTCGGCGTTTTCTCGGCGGTGGCGCTGGCGGTCAACCTGCTGCTGCTCGTGGCCGTGCTCTCGATGCTGCAGGCCACCCTCACGCTGCCCGGCATGGCCGCGATGGCGCTGGCGCTGGGCATGGCGATCGACTCGAACGTGCTGATCAACGAGCGGGTGCGCGAGGAGCTGCGCAACGGCGCGCCGCCGCAGGCGGCGATCAGCGCCGGCTACGAGCGCGCCTGGAACACCATCTTCGACTCGAACATCACCACGCTGATCGCCGGCGTCGCGCTGCTCGCGTTCGGCTCGGGCCCGGTGCGCGGTTTCGCGGTGGTCCACTGCATCGGCATCCTGACTTCGATGTTCTCCGCGGTGTTCTTCTCGCGCGGCCTGGTGAACCTGTGGTACGGCCGGAAGAAGAAGCTCAAGGCGGTTTCCATCGGGACGGTCTGGCGGCCCGGGACGGAAGGCGCTATAACCAAGGCGGAATAGGGGCGCAGCAAAGTGGAGTTTTTCAGGATCCGGCGGGACATCCCGTTCATGGAGAACGCGTTGGTCTTCAACGTGATCTCCCTCGTCACCTTTCTCGCCGCCGTGTTCTTCCTCGTCACGCGCGGGCTGCACCTGTCGGTCGAATTCACCGGCGGCACGGTGATGGAGGTCGCCTATTCGCAGGCGGCCGACGTCGGCAAGGTGCGTTCGGCCGTCGACGCCCTGGGCTACCAGGACGTCCAGGTGCAGAATTTCGGTACCGCGCGCGACGTCCTGATCCGCCTGCCGTCGCAAAAAGGCGTCAGTTCGGCCCAGCAAAGCGAAAAGGTCCTTTCGGCCTTGCGCGCCGGCTCGCCCGACGTGCAACTGCTCCGCACCGAATTCGTGGGGCCGCAGGTCGGCGACGAGCTCGCCACCGACGGCCTCAAGGCGCTGGGCATGGTGGTGCTCGGCATCGTCGTCTACCTGGCCTTCCGCTTCGAGTGGAAGTTCTCCATTGCCGCGATCGTCGCGAACCTGCACGACGTGGTGATCATCCTGGGCTTCTTTGCGTTCTTCCAGTGGGAGTTCTCGCTGGCGGTGCTCGCCGCGGTGCTCGCGGTGCTCGGCTACTCGGTCAACGAATCGGTGGTGATCTTCGACCGGATCCGGGAGAACTTCCGGCGCTACCGCAAGATGAGCACCATCCAGATCATCGACAACGCGATCACCGCGACGATGAGCCGCACGATCATCACGCACGGCTGCACGCAGGCGATGGTGCTGTCGATGCTGCTGTTCGGCGGCCCGACGCTGCACTACTTCGCGCTGGCGCTCACCATCGGCATCTGCTTCGGCATCTATTCGTCGGTCTTCGTGGCAGCGGCCATCGCGATGTGGCTGGGGATCAAGCGCGACGACCTCGTGAAATCCTCGGCGAGGCGCGAAGGCGACCCGGCCGACCCCAACGCGGGCGCCACCGTCTAGGCCCGGAAGGAAAGCACACAGCGTGGCAACCCGTCGTTCCTCCGCCCAAGGCATGGCCATTGCCCGCAAGGCAAGGGAACAGTTCGTCACCGCCGCCCAGGCGGCGCTCGGGCCCATGGGCACGCAGATCCGCAACCGGCTGCTCGAGCTGGCCCAGACGCCGGCCGGCGCGCGCGAGATGCAGGAGCGGCGCGACGCGATGATGGACTTCGACAAGAAGGGCACCGCGTTCCTGCAAGGCACGGCCAAGGCATGGCAGAAGGCGATCGACCCGCCCACCGCGACGACGCGCGTGCGGCTGGAGGCAATGAACCTGGAGCTGGTCGACGAGGACGTCGTCGAACGCAAGATCATGGCCTCGCGCCTGGCGCTGCAGGTCAGCGAGAAGGCGGTCTGGGAGCTGAACGACATCAAGGTGCGCATGCAGCACCTCGACGGCGAGGAGCAGCAGTCGACCGACATCCTGCGCCCCGAGGCGCTGTGCCAGCTGCTGGTGGAGCAATGGGGTGCGGCGCAGCTGTCGAAGGGGGCGTGGACACTGGTGCAGGAATCCGTGCAGAAGCTGCTGCTCGAGCACATCCCGCCGGCGTACAAGAAGACCAACGAGTTCCTCATCGCGAACAACGTGATGCGTGACATCGATTTCAGCGCGCGCGTGCGCCGCGCCGCGCCGAGTCGTGCGCAGCCGCAGCCGCCGCAGCAACAGCCGCAACAGCAATACGACCAGTCCGGGGACCCGAACATGCCCCAGGGCGACTGGGGTGCGCAGGGCATGCCGCCCGGCGCCTCGGGCGGATACGGCTATCCCGACCCGGGGTATGGCGGCGGCTATGCACCGGCGGGTTATGGCGCGCAACCACAAGGAACTCCCGGCGGCTACGGCCCCGGCGGCGCGATGCCGGCGGGCTATGCGACGGGCGGCGGGGGTTACGCACCGGGCTACGGGGGTGGACAGCCGGCCGGCGGCTATGCGCCTGCTGGCCACGGTCCAGCGGGCTCGGGCGGCTATGTCCCGCAGGGCGGTGCGCCCGGCGGTGCAGGCGGCTCGGTGATTGCACGCGGTTCCCGCGGGGGCCGCGGTCAGGGGGCGCAGTCCGGCGGCGCGGGCGAAGACGGCGCGCAGCGCAACGCGCAGGGCGGCATCCACGACGAAACGCGGATGATGACGTCGAGCCCCCCGCTTGCGCGCGCGCGCATGCGGGCCACGGGTGTGCTCGGGCAACTCAAGCGGCTGCTGACCGAGCGCGTCCAGGGTTATGACGCCGCGCCACCGACGCGCCCGTCGCCGGCGCTGGCTGAAGCGCTCGCGGAAGAGGTCAGCCAGATGCACGACACCGTCGTCGAGCGCGGCGGCGCGGTGCGCGCCGGCGGGACGGGCACGATCCACGGCGATGCCGACGCGATCGTGGTGTACGACGACGCGGCGGTGCAGCGCGTCGCCGGCGACCTGCGCAAGCGCACCGGCGAGCTGAAGAAGAAGGCCGGCACCGAAAGCGAGAAGGCGATCATCGAGATCGTCGCGCTGATGTTCCAGGCCATCCTGTCGGAAGAGCGCATCCCGCCGGGCATTCGCGTGTGGTTCGCGCGCCTGCAGATGCCGGTGCTGCGCGTCGCGATCGCCGAGCCCGAGTTCTTCGGCTCCGTCGAACACCCGGCGCGCCAGCTGATCGACCGCATGGGTTCGGTCGTGATGGGCTTCGACGCCGCGTCGATCGGCGGCAGCGCGCTCGAAACCGAGATCAAGCGCATCGTGCAGGTGATCGAGCAGTACCCCGAGACCGGCCGGCGCGTGTTCCAGCTGGTGTACGAAGAGTTCCAGAAGTTCCTCTCCAAGTTCCTCACCGAGAAGGAAGCCACGGCCAAGGTCGTGAGCATCGCGCAGCAGGTGGAGCAGAAGGAGACGATGGCGATCCAGTACACCATCGAGATGCGCAAGCTGCTCGCCGAGATGCCGGTGCGCGAGGAGATCCGCTCGTTCCTCTTCAAGGTGTGGGCCGAGGTGCTCGCGCTCGCCGCGATCAAGCACGGCCCGAAGCACCAGGAGACGCTCGCGTTCAAGGCGGCGGCTTCCGAGCTGGTGTGGGCCGCGAGCGCCAAGCCCAATCGCAACGAGCGCGCGAAGGTGATCCAGGACCTGCCCAAGCTGCTCGCGCGCCTGCGCCAGGGCATGACGCTGGTGGGCATCGTCGGCAAGGACCAGGAAGCCCAGATCAAGTCGATCGGCGACATCTTCGCGGACGCGTTCCTCTCCAAGACCGAGGCGATCCCGCACGACCGGATCGAGGAGATGACCAAGCGTCTCGAAAACCTCGAGGACTTCGTCGCGACGGACCCGGAGACCGACCTGCCGCTGGACCGCGAGAGCATCGAGATGATGCTGGGCATCGACGCGTCGATGATCGAGGTGATCGCGGACGGCGGCTCCAACCCGAGCGCGGGCATGGTCGCATGGGCGGCCGAACTGCAGCTGGGCAACTGGTTCTCGCTCGACCACAACGGCGCCACGACGCCGGTGCAGTACGTGTGGCGCAGCGACCGCAAGCACCTGCACCTGTTCGCCGCGCGCGGCGGCCGCAGCTACCTCGTGCAGGCCAAGCGCCTGGCGGCGTACCTGCAGGCGGGCTTGCTGGTGCCGGTGGAGGAAGAAACGCTCACCGTGCGCGCGACGCGCGACGCGCTGGCCAAGCTGGAAGCCAATCCGGAGCGGTTGCTGCACTAGGCCCCATGGGCCTCGACTGGCGCTGCGCCGTCAATGCGCGACGCGCGTCTCCGGCGAATCGCACAGTTCGTCGAGCACCAGCGCATCGGGCTGCTTGCCGAAGCTCCAGTAGACCATCAGCACGATGATCTTGAGGTCGTCGAGCGACACCGGCTCGCCGGACGCCGCCATCGCGCGGTCGATCACGATCTCGCGCATGGTGGACGGCAGCACGCCTGCGCTGGCGAGGAACGAGATGAACCCGAGGCACTCCGCGCCCAGGTGCTCCTGCTCGCCCGGCGAGAACACACGCAGGCTGCCGGGCGCGGCTTCCCATTCGGCGACCGCTTCGTCCTGGGCCGCGACGTTCTGCGCGGCGAAATTCAGGCCGTCGAGCCAGACGAGTGCTTCGTGGATCTGTTCGGGCTCGAAACCTTGCGCGCTGAGGCGGCGTTCGAGTTGCTGAAGCTCGGGGCATGTATCGCCCCGCCAGTAGTGTTCGTAGACAAAGACGAGCACTTCGAACATTGAGCGCGAATATAGCGCCAAACGCGCAGGGCGCACGAACGAAATCGGATCGTGTTGCGATCCTGCCGCAATCGCGAGGTCAAGCGGTCTCGATGCGCTGGAACAGGCCGCCGGCCAATCGCGCCACCCGGCCCGCCAGTTCGAGTTCGAGCAGGCGGGCCTGCAGCGCGGGCGCGGCGATGCCCGTGCGCGCGACGAGCGCATCGAGGCTCGCCGGATCGAATCCCAGTGCGTCGAGCACTGCGTCGCCGCTTTGTGCGCCGGGCGCCTTGCGCTTCGCGGCGGGCGTGGCCGTGCGCACCGCGAACTGGGGCAGTTCCTCCAGCACGTCCTGCGCGGTCTCGACGAGCTTCGCACCCTGCTTGATCAGCAGGTGGCAGCCGCGCGATTGCGGCGAATGGATCGACCCCGGGATGGCGAAGACTTCCTTGCCCTGTTCATTGGCCTCGCGCGCGGTGATCAGCGACCCGGATTGCAGCGCCGCTTCGACAACGACCGTGCCGTGCGTGAGTGCCGCGATGAGGCGGTTGCGCCGCGGGAAGTTCTCCGCCAGCGGCGGCGTGCCGATGGGGTATTCGCTGGCGATGAGCCCGCGGGCCGCGATGCGGTGCGCGAGGTCGCGATGCTGCTTCGGGTAGACGCGGTCCAGCCCCGTGCCGACGACGGCGACGGTCGCCAATTGGTCCGGCGCCGCGCCGTCCAGGGCGCCTTCGTGCGCCGCGCCGTCGATGCCCAGCGCCAGTCCCGAGACCACCGCGAGCCCGGAGCGCGCGAATGTCGCGGCGAATTCGCGCGCATTCGTCAGGCCTTGCGCCGTCGGGTTGCGGCTGCCGACGATCGCGATCGCGTCGGGCCACGGCGTGCGCAACTCGCCCGTCACGTACAGCAGCAAAGGCGGATCGGGCAACTGCAGCAGGCCCGCGGGATAGCGTGCGTCGGCGAGCGTGATCACGTGGCGCGCGCCGCCGTCGCCGGATGCAGCGAGCCATTCCATCGTGCGATCGACCTGGGGATCGAACAGGTCAGGCGGCTCGAGCACGGCCGCGGCGATTGCGGCCGGGACCACGCGTTGCAGGTTCGCGCGCGACTGCGCGAGCACCTGCGGCGGCAGCCCGAACGCGGACAGGAGTTTGCGTGCGGCCTGGTGGCCGACGCCGGGAAGCGCAAGGCGCAGCCAGCCGGCCAGCTCCTCGCGGTCCATTGGCGCTCAGCGCGGGTTTGCGACCCGGTCGCCGACCTGCACGACGTCGTTGATCTCGAGGATCAGCGCGTACGACAGGTGTTCGAAGGGCCTGAATACCATCATCAGGCCGTTGCGCTCGTCGGGCAGCTTCATCGTCGCCGAGTCGCCGCCCTGCGTAGTGTCGACGGTGCGCGCGCCGGTCTTGAGGATCGCCAGCACGGTGCCGGTGTCGACGCCGTCGGCGGTGCCCTTGTCGATCAGCACGACCTGGCTCTGCCCCGCGAGCGCCACCGCATCGCCGTAGACGGAGACGATCGAGCCATGCAGCGCACTCGCCGGCGCATGCGGCGCGTAACTGTTGAACTGGCGCGGCGGCTCGGGCAGCAGGCGGTCCCCCACGCGCATTTCCTCGCGTGCGAACAAGATGTCGATGGTCGCCGGGACGATGGCCCCTTCGGCCTTCGACTCGCTGCGCACGAGCTGCGCCTTGCCGAGATAGACCGCTTCGTAGCCCAGCACCTTGTTGGTGTTCGGGTCGTGGATCGCCCGCGCGTCGCGGAAGACGCGGTAATCGTCCGCATGGCCGGCGGCGCGCTGGACCAGGGGAGTGTTGGGCAGGCCGCGCGCATACGCACGGTCACCGCGTGTGATCAGCACCTTGTTCTCGGGAACGGCGACGATGCGCGGCGCGTCTTTCATCTGCGCCTCGTCGACGATCAGCGGTTCGGCGAGGAAGGGCTCGATCTGGTTCGGTGCGAGCGTGGGGATTGCGCTCGTGTCCGCCAACGGCTCGATGCGCACCTTCGGCTCGACACGCACGGTCGGGATGCCCGAAGCGTCGGCGATGCCTTCCGCGCCGCCGCGCAGGCGCAGGCGGGCGCGGCCATCCAGTCTTTCGAGCACCAGTTGCTGGCCGGGATAGATCAGGTGGGGATTGTGGATCTCCTCCATGTTCATGCCCCACAGCTCGGGCCAGCGCCACGGGCTCTTGAGGAACACGCCCGAGATGCCCCACAGCGTGTCGCCGCGCTTGACCGTGTACTGGTCGGGCGCATTGGGCGCGAGGTCCGCCAGCGGCACGCCCTGCTGCGCGACCTGCTGCGCCGTCGAGCGCTGGTCGGGCGTGATCGGGTAGCGCTGTGCGTGCGCGCCCGTCGCGGTCAGGGCGGCCAGCGCGATGGCGGCGAGGACGAGGGAGCTCGGTTTGTGCATGTCGGCTGCAACTGCCGGATTGCTCCAACAGTCGAAAGTCTTGACAAAGTACTGCTGATTCTGCGGCCAAGCCCTTGATCCGGCAACGTTTATGGCGGATTGCAACCGCCCGCGGCGGGAAAAGTGGCGAAAATAGCGACACCCATGGCCCGATTGACCATTCTCCAGTACCCCGATCCCCGCCTGCACACCGTGGCCAAGCCGGTGCGCGAGGTCGACGCGCGCATCAAGCAACTCGTGGCCGACATGCTCGAGACGATGTACGAAGCCAGCGGCATCGGCCTGGCTGCGACGCAGGTGGATGTGCACGAACGGGTGATCGTGATCGACGTGTCCGAGCAACGCGACCAGCCGGTGGTGCTGGTGAACCCGGAAATCGCATGGGCGAGCGAGGAAAAACAGGTCAACGACGAAGGCTGCCTGTCGGTGCCCGGCATCTACGACGGCGTGGAACGCGCGTCGCGCGTGAAGGTGAGCGCGATCGACGAGCATGGCCACTCGCGCACGATCGAGGCCGAGGGCATCCTTGCCGTCTGCATCCAGCACGAGATGGACCACCTGAAGGGAAAGGTGTTCGTCGAGTACCTCTCGCCGCTCAAGCGCAACCGGATCAAGAGCAAGATGCTCAAGGCGCAGCGCGATTCGGCGCGCGCCTGACCGGAGGCCGCCGTGCGCTGGTGGATCGCCGCAGTCCTCGCCCTGCTCGCAGCTTGTGCCGGATTCCCGCAGGGCGGCTTCGACATTCCCGCCGGGACGCCGCGCGACGCCGTGATCGCGCGCGCCGGGGCGCCCACGCGCGTGGTGCCGCTGCCCGCTGGCGGTGAGCGCCTGCAGTATTCGCTGCAGCCGGTCGGGCAGGAGGCGTGGATGGTGGACCTGGATGCCAGCGGCAAGGTCGTTCGCTCGTTCCAGGCCCTCACGTTCGAGAACTTCATCCGAATCCTGCCGGGCTGGGCGATGGCGGACGTGGAACGCGAGTTCGGGCCGCCGGCGAAATTCGACTCCGTCATGAGCTGGCGCGGCCCGATCTGGACCTATCGCTGGCGCGACGTCGCAAACGCCGACATGTTCTACTACGTGTACTTCGACGACAGCGGCATCGTCGGGCGCGCACACCAGGGCATGGAGCTGCGCAACCTGCGCATGCCGATCCGCTGACCTTCTTCGACATCGTGCGCGTCATCTTCGCCGGCACCCCCGACTTCGCGCGCGTGGCGCTGGAGCGCCTGCATGCGGCGCGGTTCACGATCCCGCTCGTATTGACCCAGCCCGACCGGCCGGCCGGCCGCGGCATGAAGCTGCAGCCCTCGCCCGTCAAGCAGTTCGCGCTGGAGCACGGCATCCCCGTCGCGCAGCCCCGCAGCCTGCGGCTGGACGGCAAGTCCCCCGACGACGCTCGCGCGGCCAGGGACGCGATCGAGGGCGCACGCGCCGACGTGATGGTCGTCGCGGCTTACGGCCTCATCCTGCCGCAGTGGGCGCTCGGCGCGCCGCGGCTCGGATGCATGAATATTCATGCATCTCTGCTGCCGCGCTGGCGCGGCGCGGCGCCGATCCATCGCGCGATCGAAGCCGGCGACGCGCAAACCGGCGTCACGATCATGCAGATGGATGCGGGCCTCGACACGGGCGACATGTTGCTCGTGCAGCGCGTTGCCATCGAGCCGCAGGACACGACCGGGTCGTTGCACGACAAGCTCGCGCAGCTCGGCGGGCGCCTCATCGTCGAAGCGCTGGAGCTCGCCGCGTGCGGCGGACTCACGCGCGTTCCGCAACCTGGGGAGGGCGTGACGTACGCGAACAAGATCGACAAGGCCGAAGCGGCGATCGACTGGTCGCAACCCGCCGACGTGATCGCGCGTCGCGTGCGCGCGTTCAATCCCGCGCCGGGCGCCACGGCGCAATTGGGCGGTGAGGCGGTCAAGGTGTGGCGCGCGAATGCCCTGCCCGGGCGGGGCAGCGTGGCGCCGGGCACGGTGGTCGCGGTCGACGAACGCGGCATCGGCGTGGCTTGCGGCGATGGCGCGCGCCTGGAGATCAGCGAGTTGCAGCGTGCGGGCGGCAAGCGCCTGGCCGCGAGCGATTTCCTGCGCGGCTTCAGCGTCGAGCCCGGCGCGCGTTTCACCTGAGGACTCGCCTCGCTCCCTAGAATCGAGGGATGGACATCCTTCGTTTTTCCGATCTCTGTGCGCAGGGCCGCGTGCGCGGCCAGCGCGTCTTCATCCGCGCCGACCTCAACGTGCCGCAGGATGAGCACGGCAACATCACCGAGGACACACGCATCCGCGCTTCGGTGCCTTGCATCCGGATGGCGCTCGATGCCGGCGGCGCCGTGATGGTGACCTCGCACCTCGGCCGCCCGACCGAGGGCGAGTTCAAGCCCGCGGATTCGCTCGCGCCCGTCGCGAAACGCCTAGGCGAACTGCTGGGCCGCGACGTGCCGCTCAAGCGCGACTGGGTGGGCGGCGTGGACGTGCAGCCCGGCGACGTCGTGCTGCTCGAGAACTGCCGCGTCAACAAGGGCGAGAAGAAGAACAGCCCCGAGCTCGCGCAGAAGATGGCCAAGCTGTGCGACATCTACGTCAACGATGCGTTCGGCACCGCGCACCGTGCCGAAGCCACCACGTACGGCATCGCGCAGTACGCGAAGGTCGCCTGCGCCGGGCCGCTGCTCGCGGCGGAGATCGACGCGATCACGAAGGCGCTCGCGCACCCGAAGCGCCCGCTCGCGGCGATCGTGGCGGGCTCGAAGGTGTCCACCAAGCTCACCATCCTGCAATCGCTCGCGAAGAATGTGGACCAGCTGATCGTCGGCGGCGGCATCGCGAACACGTTCATGCTGGCCGCCGGCCTGCCGATCGGCAAGTCGCTGGCCGAAGCCGACCTCGTCGACGAAGCGAAGGCGGTGATCGAAGCGATGAAGGCGCGCGGCGCCGCGGTGCCGATCCCCACCGACGTGGTGGTCGCCAGGACGTTCGCGGCGGATGCACCGGCGACAGTGAAGGCGGCGCAGGACGTCGCGGCCGACGACATGATCCTGGACATCGGGCCGCAGACGGCGCAGCGCCTCGCGCAGCAGCTCGGGGCCGCCGGCACGATCGTGTGGAACGGGCCCGTGGGCGTGTTCGAGTTCGACGCGTTCGCGAACGGCACGAAGACGATCGCGCAGGCGATTGCGCAGTCGCCGGCGTTCAGCATCGCGGGCGGCGGCGACACGCTCGCGGCCATCGCGAAGTACGGCATCGAAAAGGACATCGGCTACATCTCGACAGGCGGCGGCGCCTTCCTCGAGGTGCTCGAAGGCAGGAAACTGCCGGCCTTCGAAATCCTGGAGAAGCGCGCCCAAGGCTGAAACCAGCTCGGCCACGCCGTTCGGTGACAATGGCCGGACAAGGAGAACCCATGGCCCGTCGTGCTACGAAGATCGTCGCCACCCTCGGCCCCGCGTCGAGCGAACCGCAGCTGCTCGAGCAGATGATCCGCGCCGGCGTGAATTGCGTGCGCCTGAATTTCAGCCACGGCAAGTCGCAGGACCACATCGATCGCGCGCAGCTCGTGCGCGACGCGGCGCAGCGCGCGGGCCGTGAAGTCGCGATCATGGCCGACCTGCAAGGCCCGAAGATCCGCGTCGGCAAGTTCGCCGAAGGCAAGGTCGCATTGTCGGCGGGCAGCAAGTTCGTCCTGGACGCTTCTCGCAGCGAGCCGGGCGACGTGCAGGGCGTGGGCCTCGACTACAAGGAGCTGCCGCGCGACGTCAAGCCGGGCGACCTGCTCCTTCTCAACGACGGCCTGATCGTGCTCACGGTCGACGCGGTGCGCGGTGACCAGGTCCAGACGACCGTGAAGCTCGGCGGCGAGCTGTCGAACAACAAGGGCATCAACAAGATGGGCGGCGGCCTCACCGCGCCCGCGTTGACCGCCAAGGACATGGAAGACATCCGCACCGCGATGAACTTCCAGGCCGATTACGTCGCGGTGAGTTTCCCCAAGACAGCAACCGACATGGAAATGGCGCGCCAGCTTTGCAACGTCGCAGGCGCGGACGGGCGGCACAAGCCGGGGCTGATCGCGAAGATCGAGCGGGCCGAGGCGATCCCCAACCTCGAGCAGATCCTCGAGGCGAGCGACGGCATCATGGTTGCGCGCGGCGATCTCGCGGTGGAGGTCGGCAATGCCGCCGTGCCGGCGCTGCAGAAACGCATGATCCGCATGGCGCGCGCCCAGGACAAGGTCGTGATCACGGCGACCCAGATGATGGAGTCGATGATCAACAACCCGGTGCCCACGCGCGCGGAAGTCAGCGACGTGGCCAACGCGGTGCTCGACGGCACGGATGCCGTGATGACGAGCGCCGAAACCGCATCCGGCCGCTATCCGCTCGAGACGGTGATCGAGATGGCCAACATCTGTTCCGAAGCGGAGAAGGCCGAGGACGTGAAGCTCGACGCCGATTTCTCCGGCATGAGCTTCGCGCGCATCGACCAGTCGATCGCGATGGGCGCGCTGTTCACGGCGCACCACCTGGGCTGCAAGGCGATCGTGGCGCTGACGGACTCGGGTTCGACGGCGCTGTGGATGAGCCGGCACCGCATCCACATCCCGATCTACGCGCTCACGCCGAAGCTCGCCACGCAGCGCCGGCTCGCCCTGTACCGCAACGTTCGCCCGCTGCTGATGGACCAGAGCGCCGAGCGCGACGAGGCATTGCGCGAAGCCGAAGCGCACTTGAAGACGCGGGGCATCGTGCAAAGCGGCGACATCTACGCGATCACCTGCGGCGAGCCGATGGGCGCGCCCGGGGGGACGAACATGCTGAAGATCTGCCGCGTGGCGTGAGCCGCGCGCGCTGGGCCCCGGTTGACGGCAGAGCCCCCACGCTCAGCCGCCGCTCGTAAAATCGGCGCAGTCCCTTCAACTTCCCGCAGGTCGCCACCATGCCTCTCGTTTCCATGCGCCAGCTGCTGGACCATGCCGCCGAAAACGGCTACGGCATCCCGGCTTTCAACGTCAATAACCTCGAGCAGGTGCAAGCCGTGATGGAAGCGGCCAGGGAGACCGGCTCGCCCGTCATCCTGCAGGCGTCCGCCGGCGCTCGCAAATACGCGGGCGAGCCCTTCATCAAGCACCTCATCCTTGCCGCGCTCGAGGCGTATCCCGAGATTCCTCTCGTGATGCACCAGGACCATGGGCAGAGCCCCGACGTCTGCGCCGGCGCGATCAAGCTGGGCTTCTCGTCGGTGATGATGGACGGGTCGCTGCAGGCCGACGGCAAGTCGATCGCGAGCTACGACTACAACGTCGACGTCACGAAGAAGGTCGTCAGCATGGCGCACCAGCTCGGCGTCACCGTGGAAGGAGAGCTCGGCTGCCTCGGTTCGCTCGAGACGATGAAGGGCGACAAGGAAGACGGCCACGGCGCCGAAGGGACGATGACGCGCGAGCAGCTTCTCACCGATCCCGAGCAGGCCGCGGACTTCGTGAAGAAGACGCAGCTCGACGCGCTGGCGATCGCCATCGGCACCTCGCACGGCGCGTACAAGTTCTCGCGCAAGCCCACGGGCGACATCCTCGCGATCGACCGCATCAAGGAAATCCACCGGCGCATCCCGACGACGCACCTGGTGATGCACGGCTCGTCGTCGGTGCCGCAGGACCTGCTCGCGCAGATCAACCAGTACGGCGGCAAGATGAAGGAAACCTACGGCGTGCCGGTCGAGGAGATCCAGGAAGCGATCAAGCACGGCGTGCGCAAGATCAACATCGACACCGACATCCGCCTCGCGATGACCGGCGCGGTGCGCAAGTTCCTGGCCGAGAATCCCGACAAATTCGACGCGCGCGAATGGCTCAAGCCCGCGCGCGAAGCGGCCAAGCAGGTCTGCAAGCAGCGCTACGAGCAGTTCGGCTGCACCGGGCAGGCGCCGAAGATCAAGGCGTTGCCGCTCGCGTCGGTCGCGCAGAAATACGAGAAGGGCGAGCTCGCCCAGGTCGTGACCTGATGGTCGCGGCGCTGCACACGTCGAGCATCACTTCGCTCCCGCTGCTCGCGCGCGGCAAGGTGCGCGACAACTACGCGGTCGGCGACGACCGCATCCTCATGGTCGCGAGCGACCGCCTGTCGGCGTTCGACGTGATCATGGACGAGCCGATTCCCGGCAAGGGCGAGATCCTCACGCAGATGGCGCTGTTCTGGTTCGCGCGCCTCGGTCACGTCTGCCCGAACCACCTCACCGGCGACGACCCCGAGTCCGTCGTCCAGCCCGAAGAGCGTGCGCAGGTGCGCGGCCGGGCGATGCTGGTCAAGCGCCTGAAGCCCATCCCCGTCGAAGCCGTTGTGCGCGGCTACCTCGCGGGCAGCGGCTGGGTCGAGTACCAGCAGTCGCAATCGGTGTGCGGCGTGAAGCTGCCCGCCGGACTGAAGAACGCCGGCAAGTTGCCCGAGCCGATCTTCACGCCGGCCGCGAAAGCGGAGTTCGGTCATCATGACGAGAACATCACGTTCGAGCAGGTCGTGAAGTTGACCGGACCCGAGGTCGCGGCCAAGGTGCGCGACCTGTCGACCCGTCTCTACGCCGAGGCCGCGCAGTTCGCGCGCACCAAGGGCATGATCATCGCGGACACCAAGTTCGAGTTCGGCCTGGACGGGAAGGGCAACGTGGTGCTGATGGACGAGGTGCTCACGCCCGATTCCTCGCGCTACTGGCCGATCGAGGGCTACGAGGCTGCGTACGCTTCAGGGCAGAACCCGCCGTCGTTCGACAAGCAGTTCGTGCGTGACTGGCTCGAAGCCGTGCGCATCGACGGCAAGCCGTGGCCGAAGAAGCCGCCGGCGCCGACGCTGCCGCAGGACGTGATCGAGAAGACTGCCGCGAAATACCGCGAGGCGCTCGAGCGCCTGCGCGCTTAACTCAGGACGACGGAGGACAGGCGGCGGCGATACGTCGCCACCGTCGGGTCGTCGGGCGGGATCTGCCCGTCGGCCACCTTTGGCCTGGGCATCTCGATCAGCTCGAGGATCGCGATGTACGTCTTGCGCGCGAGCTCCTCGTTCCATTTCTTGTCGCGCATCAGGATCTCGAGCAGTTCGTCCATCGCGTCGGTAAAGCGCTGCTTCGCCATCAGGAACTGGGCGCGGCCGAAGCGCGCGTCGAAGTCGCGCTTGTTCGCGGTGATCTTCGCGTCAAACTGTTCCAGCCTCGCGGCGCCCGAGGCGTCGATGGCGTCCATCCAGCGCTGCAGCGCGTCGAACTTGCGCACGAGCTGCGTCTTCGCGATGACCGGCGCGAAAGCCACCTTCGCGTCGTCGGTGCGGCCGGCTTGCAGCAACGCCTTCACGTAATCGAAGCGCGCGTCGTCGTTCGAAGGGTCGATCGCCACCGCGTTCTGCAGTTGCTCGAGGTGCTCGGCGGCAGACGCGGGCGCTGCCGGCACTTCCTCAACCACTTCCGCATCCTCGACGTCGCCCGCGGGCAGGTGCTTGTCGAGGAACTGGCGGATCTGGCCTTCGGGCACCGCGCCCATGAAGCCGTCGACCGGCTGGCCGCCCATCAGGAGGATCACGGTCGGGATGCTGCGGATGCCGAAGGCGGCGGCGAGCTGCTGCTCGGCGTCCGAATCGATCTTCACCAGCTTGAAGCGCCCGCCGTAGTCGGCCTCCAGCTTCTCCAGGATCGGGCCGATCACCTTGCACGGGCCGCACCAGGTGGCCCAGAAGTCCACCAGCACGGGCGTTTCCATCGAGGCGGCAATGACCTCGGCTTCGAAATTTTCCAGGGTGACGTCGATCATCTGATGAAGGTGGAGAGCGAAACCTTAAAATTCAACCTTTGGGAGCAACGAATGGCAAGCGCCGTGGCAAGCCCGGTCCAGGTCGGCGTGGTGATGGGTTCCAGCAGCGACTGGGACACGATGCAGCACGCAGTGGCGATTCTCCAGGAATTCGGCATCGCGCATGAGGCGAAGGTCGTTTCGGCGCACCGCATGCCCGACGACATGTTCGCGTATGCCGAAGGCGCGGCGGGCCGCGGCCTGAAGGCGATCATCGCCGGGGCCGGCGGGGCGGCGCATTTGCCGGGCATGCTCGCGGCCAAGACGGCCGTGCCCGTGCTCGGCGTGCCGGTGCCCGGCAAGCACTTGATGGGCGTCGACTCGCTGCACAGCATCGTGCAGATGCCCAAAGGCATCCCGGTCGCCACGTTCGCCATCGGTGCGGCGGGCGCGGCGAACGCCGCACTGTTCGCCGTCGCGTTGCTGGCCAACCAGGACGCGAAACTGCGCGCCGAGCTCGAGGCTTATCGCCGCCGCCAGACGGACGAAGCGCGGCAGATGAGCTTGCCGAAAGCGGGATGAACCCGGCTGCGATCCTTCCGGGCGCCACACTGGGCGTGATGGGCGGCGGCCAGCTCGGCCGCATGTTCGTGCACGCCGCGCAGCGCATGGGCTACTCGACCGCGGTGCTCGACCCGGACGAGGCGAGCCCGACCGGGCTCGTCAGCCATCACCACGTCCGCGCGGCTTACATCGATGGCGCGGCGCTCATGGAGCTGGCGCGCATCAGCGACGCGATCACCACCGAATTCGAGAACGTCCCTGCACAAGCGCTCGCGAAACTCGCGCAATTGCGGCCCGTCGCGCCCGGGCCCGACGCCGTGTCGCTCTCGCAGGACCGTGCGCGGGAGAAGGCTCACTTCACGCGCTGCGGGGTGCGCTGTGCACCGCACGCAGTGATCGAGTCGCCGGACCAATTGCGCGCGGTCGCCGACGCCCTGCTGCCCGGCATCCTCAAGACCGCGCGGCTCGGCTACGACGGCAAGGGGCAAATGCGCGTCGCCTCGCGCGGCGAGCTCGAGCGCGCGTGGAACGAACTGCAGCGCGTGCCTTGCGTCCTCGAGAGGATGCTCGCGCTCGACTTCGAGTGTTCGGTGATCGTCGCGCGCGGCAGCGACGGGCACATGGTCAGCTTGCCCTTGCAGCGCAACCTGCATCGGGACGGAATCCTGGCCGTCACGGAAGTTTTCGACGGCAACGTGCCCGAGGCGACCGCGCGGAAAGCGGTCGACGCGGCACGGGCGATCGCGGACGGCATGCAGTATGTCGGCGTGCTGTGCGTGGAGTTCTTCGTCCTGCAGGACGGCGCGCTCGTCGTCAACGAGATGGCGCCGCGCCCGCACAACAGCGGCCACTACAGCATGGACGCGTGCGACGTGTCGCAATTCGAGCTTCAGGTGCGCACGCTCGCGAACCTGCCGCTGGTGCCGCCGCGGCAGCACAGCCCGGCCGTCATGCTCAACCTGCTCGGCGACCTGTGGTTCACCAGCGGCACCGCGGCCACGACGCCGCGCTGGGCCGACGTGCTCGCGCTGCCCGGCACGCACCTGCACCTGTACGGCAAATCCGAGGCGCGCCGCGGCCGCAAGATGGGCCACCTGACGCTCACCGGCCCCGATGCGAAGCAAGCGCGCCGCATCGCACTCGAGGCTGCGGACATCCTCGGCATCGAGCGTTTCTAGCGAGGACCCGCCCGTGATCATCGACGGCGCAGCGCCCGAATCGATCGCGCAAGCGGCCGCCGCGCTCGCGCGCGGGGAGCTCGTCGCGTTCCCGACCGAAACGGTGTACGGGCTCGGCGCGAACGCGCTGGACGACGGGGCCGTCGCGAAGATCTTCGAGGCCAAGGGCCGGCCGAGCGACCATCCGCTGATCGTCCACGTGGCGGACGCGGACGGCGCCGCCGCCTTCTCGCCGGGCGTTCCCGCTTTCGCGCGCAAGCTGATCGACGCATTCTGGCCCGGCCCGCTCACCGTCATCGTGCCGCGGCGCGAGCTGGTGGCGGCTGCGGCCGCGGGCGGCCAGCTGTCGGTCGGCCTGCGGTGCCCGTCCCACCCGGTCGCGCACGCACTGCTCGTGCAATGCGCGAAGCAAGGCGTGCCGGGTGTCGCGGGCCCGAGCGCGAACCGCTTCGGCCGCGTGAGCCCGACCACTGCGCGGCATGTCGCATCGGAATTCGGTGACGGCCTGCTGGTGCTCGATGGCGGCCCGTGCGACGTGGGCATCGAATCGACGATCGTCGACTGCACGCGCGAGGGCCCGGTGCTGCTGCGGCCCGGCATGATCACGACCACGCAAATCGAACAGGCGTGCGGCGAGCGCTTGCGCACTGCGGCCGAGCTCCAGCACGCCGCGCCGCGCGCCCCGGGCACGCTGGAATCGCACTACGCGCCGAACGCGAAGGTGCGCCTGATGGGCGCCGCGCAGCTGCAGGCGGCGCTCGACGTGCTCGGGCACGACGCGCCCCGGCTCGCGGTCTACTCGCGCGTCATCCTGAGGACACCGTCGGGCGGCGTCATCCGGCGCCGCATGCCCGACGATGCGGGCGAGACCGCCCGCCAGCTGTTCGCCGTGCTGCGCGATTTCGATGCGCAGGGCGCGGGCCTGATCTGGGTCGAGATGCCCCCCGACACGCCGGAATGGGCCGGTGTGCGCGACCGCCTGCGGCGCGCGGCGGCCGGTTAACGAGCCCGTTACGGGCCTCCACTACACTATCCCCAAGCACCCCTTACGGAGATTTCCTGTCATGGCATTGAAGTGGATGCGCCGAGTGCTGCTGGCACTCGCGCCCGCCGCGTTGCTCGCGCTGTCCGGCTGCGGCGGCGGCACGATCGAATCGCAGTTCATCCCGGCTCGCATGGTCGTCTTCGGCGACGCGCTCTCGGACATGG
Organism: Ramlibacter sp.; assembly: GCA_036561125.1. GTDB lineage: Bacteria > Pseudomonadota > Gammaproteobacteria > Burkholderiales > Burkholderiaceae_C > Ramlibacter. The sequence goes on from DATBPW010000117.1 coordinate 30,932, forward strand.
GCAATACCGGCAACCGCTACACGATCAACGACGCGACCGCGGTGTGGGTCAAGCTCATGGCGCTCGACTACGGCGTGGGCCTCGAGAAGTCGGCCACCGGCGGCACGGACTACGCCGTGGGCAATGCGCGTGTGGCGCTCAACCCGGATGCCGCGGGCAACGCCGCGACACCGTCGGTCAAGCAGCAGGTCGATGCGTTCCTCGCCGCCAATTCCTCTTTCAATTCCGGCGACCTCGTCGTGATCAACGGCGGCATCAGCGACATCATCGTGCAGATGCAGGCGCTGCGCGCCGGCGCCATCACCCAGGACCAGTTCATCGCCAACGTGGAGCAGGCGGGGCACGACCTCGCGACGCAGGCCAAGCGCATCGTCGCCGCGGGCGCGAGCCACGTCGTCGTGATGGGCGTGCCGGACCTCAAGGCCACGCCGTGGGCGGTGGCGATCGGGCAGCAGTCGCTGCTGTCGACCGCGAGCACGGACTTCAACGACGCAGCGCTGGTGGACCTCGTGAACTACGGCGACAAGATGCTCTACATCGACGTCGCGCTTCTGTTCAACCTGATGGCCTCGAACCCGGCGAGCTACGGCATGACGGACGCGGCCACCGTGGTCTGCAACTCGGTCGACCCCGGCCCGGGCATCGGCATCGGGCCGAACCAGGTGAACTCCGCGCTGTGCACGGCGAGCACGATCATTTCGGGCGCCGACTACAGCCTGTACCTGTGGGCCGACCCGGTCTACCCGACGCCTTCGGGCCACGGGCGCCTGGCGGACTACACGTTCTCGCGCGTGCACAACCGCTGGTGATCGCGGCTAGCGCCCCCAGCGCAGCTTCATTGCGAGGATCGCCAGCGCGAACGCGAGCGTGACCGCGTTGGCGACGACGATCGGCCACGCGCCGCGCATGAGGCCGTAAACCAGCCACAGGAACACGCCGCACGCGAACACGACGTACATGCCGAGCGAAATGCCGCTCACGTCGCGCGAGCGATACGTGTGCCAGACCTGCGGCACGAAGCTGATCGTGGTCAGCACCGCGGCAAGGTAGCCGGCCAGCTCCGGCAGCGCCAGCGCGTTCATTCGCCCTGCGCGGTCCAGGCGACCAGCGCGTCGATCGCCGCCTGCGCGGCGGGGGCGTTGCGGCCGTTCGCGATCGCGACCAGCACATAGCGTTTGCCGTCGGCGCCGTCGACGAAGCCGGCGACGCCGTTCACGTCGCGCAGGCTCCCGGTCTTCAGGTGCGCGCTGCCTTGCGCCGACGCGATGCGCCCGCGGCGCAGCGTTCCGTCGACGCCCGCCAGCGGCAGCGATGCGACCAGTTCGGGCATCAACGGCGAGGCCCAGACCGCATGCAGCAGGCGCGCGAGCTGCGCGGCCGTGATGCGCTCGTCGCGCGCGAGGCCCGAGCCGTTGTGGAACGTGGGCGGGTCGCCGCCGATGCGATCGCGCCACCAGCCTTCCAGCGCCTGGCGCGCCGCGTCGAAAGTCGCCGGCGTGCCGCGCGGCAAGGCCAACGTGAGGAAGACCTGCTGCGCCATCACGTTGTTGCTGTACTTGTTGATGTCGCGGATCACTTCGGCGAGCGGCGGCGACGCGAATTCGAACGCGGGCTGCAGGCCCGCGGGCACCTTGCCGTCGTGCACGCGCCCCAGCAGCGAGCCGCCGGCCTGCCGCCACATGCCCTGGACCGCAAGGGCCGCGAAGTTCGCGGGCTGCACGTAGGCCACCGGCCATTGGCGCTCGCCACACCCCGCGCCGTAATAGCCCGCGAACCGCACTCGCAACGGGTTGGTGAAATCGGCCCGCAGCTGCGGGCGCCAGTCGCCGCAGCCCGGACGCATCGCGACGTCGGCCGGGAAATGCACGCCGGCCAGCGGGGGCTCGACGTGCACCTGCGCACGCGAGCCGACGGGCGTGAATGTCATGAGCACCGACTTGTAGTTGACCAGCAGCGCGTCCACGCTCGCGTTGTACGGGCGCAGCGGCTCGCCGTCGAATGCGCCGGGGTCCTGCGGCGGCGCGTCGAACAGCGAGTGGTCAAGCACGATGTCGCCCGCGATGCGGCGGATGCCCAGGCCCTGCACGCGGCGCATGAGCAGCCACAGCCGCTCGGTGACGAGCGACGGGTCGCCGCCGCCCTGGATGTAGAGGTTGCCCTTGAGCGTGCCGTCCTCGATCGGGCCATCCACGTAGACGGGCGTGATCCAGGCGTACGCCGGCCCGAGCAGTTCGAGCGCGCCGAACGTGGTGGCGAGCTTCGCGATCGACCCGGGATTGATCGCTGCGTCGGCGCGCCAGGCCAGCCGCGGCGGCGCCTTGCCATCGGCCTGCGCGACATAGGCGACCAGTGTGTCGGGCGGCAGCTTCGCTTGCGCGAGCGCAGCCTCGACCGTGGCGGGCAGAGGCTGCGCGTGGCAGGCGCAAGCCACGACCAGCGCGGCCGGGGCGATCCAGCTTCGAAACGGCATGCGCCGATTATGTCGTTCGATAATCGGGCGCTTGAACCTGCTCGCCTTCGACACCAGCACCGAAGCCCTGAGCGCCGCCGTGCAGAAAGCCGGCGCGCTCGTGGCCGAAGTCAGCGCCACCGGCGGCGCGCACGCGTCGGCGTCGTTGATTCCCGTCCTGCAGTCGCTGCTCGCGCGCGCGGGCTTGCGCGTGACGGACCTCGATGCGATCGTCTTCGGCCGCGGGCCCGGGTCGTTCACCGGCCTGCGCACCGCATGCGCCGTGGCACAAGGCTTCGGCTTCGCGGCGAATGTCCCGGTGCTCGGTGTCGATACGCTGCACGCGATCGCGGAAGACGCGCGCGCGCGCGGCGGCGCCACGCATGTCGTCGCGCTGCTCGACGCGCGCATGCACGAGGTGTACGCGGCGCGCTACGCGCATGACGGCAAGGCGTGGACGCGCGACGGCGAGATCGTGCTCACCCGGCCGGAAGCGCTGGACGTGCCCGCGGGCTGGGCGCTCGCCGGGAACGCGTTCGGCCCGTACGGCGGGCAGTTGCCGAGCCACGCGCCCCGCATCGAGGCGCAGCCCAGTGCGGCAGCCATGTTGCGGATTGCTCCACATCTCATCGCGGCCGGGCGTGCGCAGGACGCCGCCCGCGCGATGCCGGTCTACATTCGCGATAAAGTGGCCCAGACGACCGAGGAACGCGCCGCCGCGCGCGCCGCGCCGCCCCTGAAACCATGAGTGCCGTCCTGAAGTCCGCCGAAGCGCGTTTCGACCCCTTGAGCGAGCAGCACCTCGACGAGGTGGTCGCGGTCGAGTCGCGCGCGTACGAGCATCCGTGGACCCGCGGCAATTTCGCCGATTCGCTGCGCTCCGGCTACCAGGCGCAGGTGCTGGTGGCCGGCGGCAAGCTGCTCGGGTATTTCGTGGCGATGAAAGGCGTCGACGAAGTCCACCTGCTCAACATCACCGTCGTGCCGGAGCACCAGTCGCAGGGCTGGGGACGATTGATCCTCGATGCGCTGGCGCTGTGGGCACGCCAGCAGGGCGCGCAGTGGCTGTGGCTCGAGGTGCGCGTGGGCAACGAGCGCGCCCAGCGCATCTACGAGCGCCACGGCTACCGCCGCGTGGGCGAGCGCCGCGGCTATTACCCGGCCGCGAACGGCAAGCGCGAGGACGCGATCGTGATGAGCCTGAAGCTATGACGCTCGAACTCGACGAGCGCCGGGTCGCGATGCTCGAGCAATTCGGGATCCGCTGGCAGGTCACGCAGTCTCATGCAGGACTCGCTGCGGCATCCGGCGGCCAAGTCGAGGAAGAACCTGGATTGCGGGCGCAGCCCGCAACGACAAGGAAGGTCGA
>DATBPW010000118.1:0-4627 GCA_036561125.1 Ramlibacter sp.
GATCGACGTCGGCACGCCGCTCACGACCGTCGCGCGAAAGCGCCGCACGATGTCCCAGTACGCCTTCACGACTTCGGGCGGCCGCAGCGCATACGGCGACGGCACCACGACGTGCCCGCCCGCGGACAGCACCGACAGGCCCGCGGTGATGGTGCCGCCGACGTGGAAGAACGGGAAGCCGTTGACGATCACGTCGTGCTCGTCGTAGCCGAACACCTGCGCGAAGCCCCAGGCGCCGTGGATCTGGTTGCCGTGGGTGAGCTGCACGAGTTTCGGCCGGCCCGTCGTGCCGCCGGTATGGAACAGCGCGCACACGGTGTTGCGATCGCTCGAGGGTTCGAAAGCGAGCGCGTCGCTTCGATGCTCGCTCAACGCGTCGTCGACGCTGCGCCCCGTTTCGGCACGCCCGATCACCAGCAGCGTGCGCAGCGAAGCGACGCGTTGCATGAGCGCCAGCGCTTTCGCCCAGCAGGTTTCATCCAGCGCCGGCTCCGGCGCGATGAGCACGGTGGCGCTCTGCGCATCCAGCAAATCGGCCAGCGCATCGGTGCTGAGCAGGTAGTTCAGCGTGCTCGCGACGCCCGCGACCTGCGCGCCCAGCAGCATGGCAGGCAGTTGCGGCAGTGTCGGTGCGAGAAACGCGACGACGCCCGATCCCGGCGCGATGCCGAGCGAACGGAACAGGTTGGCCGAGCGCGTGATTTCGGCCAGCAGCGCGGAGTGCGTGAGGGCGAGGCCGGCGTCGTCGGGATCGCCCGAGCGCAGCACGGTCAGCGCCGGCCCATGCGGCACGAGCTGCGATGTCGCGCGGAACAGGTCATAGAGGTTGCGCGCGGTCACCTGCTCGTCATACGGGTGTGCCTCGATCGCGTGAATGTCGGCGATGGTGCGCACTGTGCGCGTGGGGCGGGTGGTCTTCAGCGCTGGGCGCATCGAGGGTTCCCGTGGCAGGCCGGCGCGGCGCCGGGTCGAAGCCAGTTTCGCGCGCACTGGCGTGGTGCCGTATCAGGCAATCCCTGAGACGGGACCGGCAAGCGGGCGGAGAGGGCCGGTGGACGTCGCAAGTGCGACACTTGCCGGCCGGGGATCCGGCCGCCCGCCAGCGGTCCGTTCGCCGGGTCGATCCGGGTATTCCCGGCGGTCCGAATCCCTAGAATCGCGTTTTTGAAGCATCCGTTCCACCACAGGAGAACTCTCATGAAGAAACAACTGCTGGCCCTCGCCGTGCTGGTCGCCGCCGGCGGCGCGTTCGCGCAGTCCGACACCCTGGCCAAGGTCAAGCAAAGCGGGGCGATCACCATGGGCGTGCGCGATTCCTCCGGTGCGCTGTCGTACACGCTGGGCGACAACAAGTACGTCGGCTTCCACGTCGAGATCTGCGAACGCATCATCGCCAACGTCGAGAAGGCGGTCGGCAAGAAGCTCGAGGTGAAGTACCAGCCGGTCACGTCGCAGAACCGCATCCCGCTGGTGGCCAACGGCACCGTGGACATCGAGTGCGGCTCCACCACCAACAACCTGGCGCGCCAGAAGGACGTGGACTTCCTGCACACCACCTACGTCGAGGAAGTGCGCATCGCCACCAAGGCGAACAGCGGCATCAACGGCATCAAGGACCTCGCGGGCAAGACGGTGGCCACCACCACCGGCACCACGTCCGTGCAGCTGCTGCGCAAGAACGAGCGCGCCACCGGCGTGGACTTCAAGGAGGTGTTCGGCAAGGACCACTCCGACTCGTTCCTGCTGCTCGAGTCCGGCCGCGCCGACGTGTTCGTGATGGACGGCCAGATCCTGGCGGGCAACATCGCGTCGTCGAAGAATCCGGGTGACTACAAGATCGTGGGCGAGCCGCTCAGCGTCGAGCCGATCGCGATCATGATCCGCAAGAACGACAACGCCTTCAAGAAGATCGGCGACGACACGATCGACGGCATGGCGAAGTCGGGCGAACTCGCGAAGCTCTATGACAAGTGGTTCATGCAGCCGATCCCGCCCAAGGGTGCGAAGCTGAACCTGCCGGCCAGCGCCGCGACGAAGGAAGCGTGGGCGCACCCGAACGACAAGCCGGTCGAGGACTACCAGAAGAAGTAAGCGCAGCAGCGCGAGCAGTCGCGTCGAGCCCCGCCGCAAGCATGGCCGCAGCGCTATTGCCCCGGCGGGGTTTATGTTGTTGAATGGCTGAGGTGCGAGGGCCAAGGGACACACGATGAGTTGGGACTGGGAAGTCTTCTGCAAGAACACGTCCGACGGCACGGTGGAGCACCTGTGCTGGGCCAAGGCCCCGGACGTGACCTACCTCCAGTGGATGTTCCATGCGTGGGGCTGGACGCTCAGCGTCGCCGCGGGCGCGTGGATCATCGCGCTCGTCTGCGGCTTCGGCATCGGCGTCACGCGCACGCTGCCCAACAGCAGATGGGGGCCGCGGCTCGCGTATGCGTGGGTGGAGTTGTTCCGCAACGTGCCGATCCTCGTGCAGCTGTTCCTCTGGTATTTCGTCGTGCCCAAGGTGTTCCGGCCGTTCCAGCAAGTGCCGGGCTATTTGCTCGTGGTGTTCGCGCTGGGCTTTTTCACGTCCGCGCGCATCGCCGAGCAGGTGCGCGCCGGCATCCAGGCGTTGCCGCGCGGGCAACGTTATGCGGGGCTGGCGCTTGGCTTCTCGACGTGGCAGACCTATCGCTACGTGCTCCTGCCGGTCGCCTTCCGCATCATCATCCCGCCGCTCACCAGCGAAGGCATGAACCTGCTGAAGAACACGTCGGTGGCCTTCGCGGTGTCGATCGCGGAGCTGGCGTGGTTCGCGATGCAGTCGCAGGAGGAAACCGCGCGCGGCGACGAGATCTACCTCGGCGTGACAGCGCTCTATGCGATCTCGGCGTTCGCCGTGAACCGCGCGTTCGCGCTCATCGAGCGGCGCATGCGCATCCCGGGCTTCATCGTCGCGGGCACCGGCGCGGGAGGCCACTGAGATGGGCCATCTCGACCTGTCGTGGGTGAGCTGGGATGTCCTCGTCAAGTTCGTCTCCGCGGGCTTGTGGTTCTCGGTCGAGTTGACGGTCATCTCCACGCTGGGCGGCATCATCGTCGGCACGCTGCTGGCGCTGATGCGCCTGTCGGGCAAGGCGGCGCTCGAAACGCCCGCGACCGTGTACGTCAACGGCATGCGCTCCATCCCGCTTGTGATGGTGCTGCTGTGGTTCTACCTGCTGGTGCCGCGGATCATCGGCCGGCCGATCGGGCCCGACTACTCCGCGATCATCACGTTCATCGCGTTCGAGGCCGCGTACTTCTCCGAGATCATGCGCGCGGGCATCCAGTCGATCCCGCGCGGGCAGGTCTACGCGGGGCAGGCGATGGGCATGACCTACGCGCAGAACATGCGCCTCATCGTGCTGCCGCAGGCGTTTCGCAACATGCTGCCGGTGCTGCTCACGCAGACCATCATCCTGTTCCAGGACACGTCGCTCGTGTACGCCATCAGCGCGCACGACCTGCTCAACGGCTTCCAGAACGCCGGCAAGATCTACGGCCGCACCGAAGAGGCCTACCTCATGGCCGCCATCGTGTACTTCATCATCTGCTTCGGGCTGTCGTTCATGGTGAAGCGCCTCCAGCAAAAGATCGCCATCATCAGATAACGCACGGAAAGAAATCGCCATGTCCTCGCCGATGATCGACATCCGCAACGTCTCCAAGTGGTACGGGCCCGTGCAGGTGCTCACCGACTGCAGCGTGGCCATCAACAAGGGCGACGTCGTCGTGGTCTGCGGCCCGTCGGGCTCGGGCAAGTCCACGCTGATCAAGACGGTGAACGCGCTCGAGCCGTTCCAGAAGGGCGAGATCTTCGTCGACGGCATCCCGGTGCACGACCCGAAGACCGATTTGCCCAAGCTGCGCAGCCGCGTCGGCATGGTGTTCCAGCACTTCGAGCTGTTCCCGCACCTGTCCGTCACCGAGAACCTCACGATCGCGCAGGTGAAGGTGCTGGGCCGCTCGCCCGACGAGGCGATGCAGCGCGGCCTGAAGATGCTCGATCGCGTCGGGCTGATGGCGCACAAGGACAAGTTTCCCGGCCAGCTGTCCGGCGGCCAGCAGCAGCGCGTCGCGATCGCACGCGCGCTGTCGATGGACCCGATCGTGATGCTGTTCGACGAGCCGACGTCCGCGCTCGACCCCGAGATGGTCGGCGAAGTGCTGGACGTGATGGTGACGCTCGCGAAGGAAGGCATGACGATGATGGTCGTCACGCACGAGATGGGCTTCGCGCGCAAGGTCGCCAGCCGCGTCATCTTCATCGACGTCGGCGGGCGCATCCTCGAGGACTGCACCAAGGACGACTTCTTCGGCAATCCCGATGCCCGGCAGGCGCGCACGAAGGATTTCCTGAACAAGATCCTGTCGCACTGACGGGCTTCGAGTGTCTGGGACAATCGGTCCCATGACGGAATCGATCACCATCACCCGCCCCGACGACTGGCACGTCCACGTGCGGGACGGCGCTGCGCTGGCGACCGTGGTGCCGCACACGGCCGCGCAGTTCGCCCGCGCGATCATCATGCCGAACCTCAAGCCGCCGGTGACGACGACGGCGCAGGCGCTGGCCTATCGCGAGCGCATCCTCGCCGCCGTG
>DATBPW010000119.1:0-4985 GCA_036561125.1 Ramlibacter sp.
CCCGCTCGGCTTCCTCACGCCGCACGCGGTGCGCACGTTCACCAATTCACTGGAGTGGCAGCGCGCGCGCTTCCGCTGGAACCCGTCCGAGCCCGTCACGGTGCTGTTGATGGACTCGTCGGATTACGGCAACGCAGCCGCTGTCGTCGCACCGCATTCGCGCGTCATCTTCCAGGTCGAGCCCGCGTCGCACGCCTTCGAGACCAATTCGGCCAGCGAACGCTTCTATTCGACGATGAACCACGAGCTTGTGCACATCGCGCAGGGCGACGTCGCGTCGGAAGAAGACCGCCGCTGGCGCCGCCTGCTGCTCGGCAAGGTCGCGCCGCAAGCGTCGAACCCCGAGACCATCCTGTACAACTACCTCACGGTACCGCGCTTCTCGATCCCGCGCTGGTTCGCCGAAGGCTCGGCCGTCTTCATGGAGACGTGGATGAGCGGCGGCCTCGGCCGCGCGCAGGGCGGCTACGACGAGATGGTGTTCCGCGCCGCCGTGCGCGACAACGCGGAGTTCTACGACCCGCTGGGCATCGTCTCGAAGGGCATCCGATCCGATTTCCAGGTGACCGCCAACGCATACCTGTATGGCACGCGATTCATCACGTGGCTGGCGTACCAGTGGTCGCCGGAGAAAGTGGTGGAGTGGATCCGCCGCGACGAGGGCAGCCGCCGCTACTACGCCGACCAGTTCCGGCAGGTGTTCGGCCTGCCGCTGGACGATGCGTGGCAGCGCTGGATCGCGTTCGAGCACGAATTCCAGGCGGGCAACCTTGCGCAGGTGCGCCAGCATCCCATCACGCCGGAGCATCGCCTCGTCGACAAGCCGATCGGCTCCATCTCGCGCGTGTATTTCGACGAAGCGAAAGGCGTGCTCTACGCCGGCTTCCGCTTCCCGGGAACGGTGGAACACGTTGGCGCGCTCGACACGCACGACGGCACGATACGCAACCTCGCGGACATCAAGAACGCGATGCTCTATCGCGTGACCTCGTTCGCGTTCGATCCGCACGGCCGCACGGCGTTCTACACCAACAACAACCTGCAGCATCGTGACCTGATGGCCGTCGACGTGGACACGGGCGCGGTGCGGACGCTGCTCGAAGGCGCGCGCATCGGCGAGATCGTCTTCGACCCGGCCGATCGTTCGCTGCTCGGCGTGCGCCACGACAACGCGATCGCGACGCTGGTGCGCATTCCGTATCCCTACGACCACTGGGATGTCGTGCATGAATTTCCGTACGAGGTCGTGCCGACCGACATGGACATTTCGCCCGACGGCCGCCTGCTGTCGGCCACGGTCGGCGAGCCGAACGGCGACCAGGTGCTGCGCGTCTGGGAGCTCGCGAAGGTGCTCGCGGGCGATCTCAAGCCCCTCAGCCAATACTCGTTCGGCCAGAGCGTGCCGGAAAGCTTCGTCTTCTCGCGCGACGGCAAGTACCTGTACGGCAGCAGCTACTACACGGGCGTGTCGAACATCTTCCGTTACGAAGTCGCGACCGGCGACGTCGTGGCCGTGTCGAACGCGGAGATCGGCTACTTCCGGCCGGTGCCGCTCGCGGACGGGCGCCTGCTCGTCCTCACGTACACGGGCGAAGGCTTCGTGCCCGCGACGATCGACCCGAAGCCGCTGCAGGACGTGAGCGCGATCCGCTTCCTCGGCGCCGAGGTGGTCCGCAAGCATCCCATCGTCAAGGATTGGCAGGTGCCACCCGCGAGCACCGTCGATGCGCAAAAGGCAGTCGTCGCCAGCGGCCCGTTCGTTCCCACGCACAGCCTGCAGGTGGAAAGCGGCTACCCGGTGCTGCAGGGCTACAAGAATGCCGTCGGTCTCGGCTACCGGCTCAATCTCGCGGACACGCTCGGCTTCGCGAAGGTGTCGATCACGGGCGCGTACACGCCGGCGGGCGACCTACAGGGCAAGGAGCGCGGCCACTTCGCCATCGACGGCGAGTACCTCGGCTGGCGCGCTTCGATCGCGCAGAACCGGTCCGATTTCTACGACCTGTTCGGCCCGACCAAACGCAGCCGCAAGGGCACTGCCGTGAACTTCGGCTACGACGACATCCTGGTCTACGACGAGCCGCGCACGCTCGTGCTCAAGTGGGACCTGCACTGGCGCGACGGCATCGACACCTTGCCCGAAGCGCAGAACGTCGCCACGCCATTCACGCGGCTGGCCATCGCGGAAGTCGGCTTGCACTACAAGGACCTGCGCCGCTCGCTCGGCGCCGTGGACGACGAGAAAGGCGTGGCCGGCACGGTGGACGTGAGCACGACGCGCGTCAATGGCGACATGATCCCGCAAGCGCTCGCGCACGGCGCGTACGGCTGGCAGCTCGGGCTGGCGCATTCGTCGATCTGGCTGCACGGTGCCGCGGGTGCGGTGAACGGCGACCGCACCAACCCGGTGGCGAACTTCTACTTCGGTAGCTTCGGCAACAACTACGTCGACAGCCGCGAGATCAAGCGCTATCACGAGTGGCAATCGATGCCGGGCTTCGGCATCGACGAGATCAGCGGGCAGAAATTCGTGAAGGGCACCGCGGAATGGAACATTCCACCGGTCGTGTTCGAATCGGCGGGCTGGCCGGCTTTCCACGCCGCATGGCTGCGCACGTCGGCGTTCGCATCGACGCTGGTCACCGATCCCGGCGAGCCCGCACTGCGGCATCGCTGGACCAGCCTCGGCGTGCAGTCGGACCTGCGCTTCAGCGTGCTGCACTGGAACGAGATCACCCTGTCGGCCGGTTATGCCGTGGGCTTCGACCGCGGGCGCCGCCGCGGCAGCGAGTTCATGGTCTCGCTCAAGATCCTCTGAGACCGATGTCGTCCAACATCGTCGCGGGGATCGTGGTCGGGCTGTTGCCCGTGGTGGCCTTCCTTGCCGCGCTCGTCTCCATGGACAGCTACAAGCTCGTGCCGCTCAAGGCCGTGGTGGCGACGGTCGGTGCCGGGGCGGTCGCCGCTGTCGCCAGCTACTTCGCGAATGGCGCGCTGCTCGAGCACTTCCCGATGGCCTTGCCGGCGTTCTCGCGTTATGTCGCGCCACTGGTCGAGGAGAGCTTCAAGGCCGCGATCGTCCTGGTGCTGATCCGCTCGGGCCGCATCGCCTTTCTCGTCGATGCGGCGATCTTCGGGTTTGCGGCCGGCACGGGCTTCTCGATCCTGGAGAACGCGTACTACGTGCTCTCGGGCATCGTGCAGGTTTCGGTGATCGCAACCTGGATCGTGCGAGGCTTCGGCACGGCGATCATGCATGGCGGCGCGACCGCGATCTTCGCGGTGACGTGCCTCGATTTCCTCGACCGGCCCGGGCTGCGCGGCGCGCTCGCGCTGGTGCCCGGCATCGTGCTCGCATACGGCGTGCACTCGGCGTACAACCATGCACTGCTGCCGCCGCTGTACGAAACTTGCGTGGTCGTGTTCGTCGTGCCCGCGCTGCTCGCGCTCGTGTTCTGGCGCAGCGAGAAGCTGCTCGGCGAATGGCTCGGCACGGGCTTCGACAACGATGCGCAACTGCTGCAGCTCATCAACTCCGGCCGCTTCACCGAGTCGCCGATGGGCCACTACCTGTCGGCGCTGCGCGACAAATTCGAAGGCGCCGTGCTCGCCGACATCCTGTGCTACGTCCGTTTGCACACGGAGCTCGCATTGCGCGCGAAAGGGCTGCTCATGATGCGCGAGACCGGGTTCGACGCGCCCGCCGACGAATCCGTCCACGAGAAGTTCGCCGAACTGCGTTACCTCGAAAGCAGCATCGGGCCGACGGGGCGCATGGCGATCCGGCCGATGCTGCACCTGTCGCGCAAGGACCTGCGCCAGCTGTACCTGCTCTGAGACAAAATCGGCGGATGGTCGTTGCAATCACGTCGTGATGGAGCGGATCGGCGCGCTCGTCGTCGGGGCCGGTGTCGTCGGGCTGGCGGTCGCGCGCGCACTCGCGCAAGCGGGCCACGAGACGATCGTCACCGAGGCACAGACCGCGATCGGGCAGGGCGTGAGCTCGCGCAACAGCGAAGTGATCCACGCCGGCCTGTACTACGCGCCCGGCTCGCTCAAGGCGAAGCTGTGCGTGCGCGGCAAGGAGATGTTGTACGCGCTGTGCGCGAGCCATGGCGTGCCGCATCGCAATTGCGGCAAGTTCGTCGTGGCGAACAGCGACGCCGAAGCGCGTGCGCTCGACGGCCTGGCCGCGCGCGCGGCGGCGAACGGTGTGCGGATCGAGCGGCTCACCGCGGCCGCAGCAATCGCGATGGAGCCTGCGCTGCGCTGCGTCGCCGCGCTGTCGTCGCCGACGACGGGCATCGTCGACAGCCATTCGCTCATGCTAGCGTTGCAAGGCGACCTCGAACGCGCCGGCGGCTTCGTCGCGCTCGGTTCGGCGGTCGACAGTGCGGTGCTCGGCCGCGGCACCGCGCCGCACGTGGTGCGAATGACGGACGGATCGGAGTTCGAAACGCCGATCCTCGTGAACTCCGCGTCCCTGCACGCGTGCGCGCTCGCGCGCCGTTTCGAGGGGCTCGATGCCGCGAGCATCCCGCGCGAGACTTTCGCCAAGGGCAACTACTACAGCCTCGCGGGCAAGGCTCCTTTCACGCGCCTGGTCTATCCCGCGCCGGCCGACGCGTGGTTGGGCGTGCACCTCACGCTCGATCTCGGCGGCCAGGCGAAGTTCGGTCCCGACCTCGAGTGGCTCGATGCGCGCAAGCCCGAAGAGATCGACTACGCCGTTGACCCGCGGCGTGCCGACGGCTTCTATGCCGAAGTGCGGCGCTACTGGCCCGCGCTGCCCGACGGCGCGCTGCAGCCGAGCTACAGCGGTGTGCGGCCGAAGATCTACGGGCCCGGCGAAGCCGCGCCGGATTTCCGCATCGATGGCCCGGCACTGCATTCGGTGCGGGGCCTCGTGAATCTTTTCGGCATCGAATCGCCCGGGCTCACGAGCTCGCTGGCGATCGGCGACCATGTCCTCGCGCTGCTGGGCG
>DATBPW010000120.1:0-6434 GCA_036561125.1 Ramlibacter sp.
CGTCGGGCAGCTCGTTCGGGTTGTCTTCGCCGGGCGCGAGCGCGAAGTGCTGCGCCAGGTGCTGTGTCACCGCGTCGATCGCCTGCGCGAGGCCCTGCTCGTAGCGGCCGGACCGGAACTCACCGCGCATGCCTGCGACGATGCGCCGCCATTCCTCGTCGGGCACGTTCGCTGTTACGCCGCGGTCGGCGACGATTTCGATCGCGCGCTCCGAGAGCAGCAGGTAGATGAGCACGCCGTTGTTGTGCGCGGTGTCCCACGTGCGCAGCTCGCCGAAGACCGCGATCGCGCGATCGCGCGGCGTCGCATCGCGCAGGACGAAGTGCGTGGGCAGCGCCGCTTCCACGTAAACGCGGATCTCGCCGCTGTGGCGTGCTTCGCTCTCGCGCACACGCTGCGTGAGACGCGCGAGCGCATCCGGCGGGATCGCGCGGCGCGCGCTGCGCTCGTCGACAACGCGATGCCGCAAGAGGCGCGCGACACGTTTCGGCCAGGACCGCGCCATCACCAGTTCCCCGACGCGCCGCCGCCGCCGAAATCGCCGCCGCCGCCGGAGCCCCAGCCGCCGCCGCCACCGAAGCCGCCGCCGCGGCCGAACCCGCCGCCGATGAACGGGCCGGGCCCGACCCACGGCCCGCGCCTCGGCCCCATCATGCCGAGCGCGCCGGACAGCAGCGTGTAGACCAGCGCGATGAATGCCGCCACGACTGCGAGCGCCAGGCTCGCCGTGACCATCAGCGCAATCACGCCCGCGCCGGCGCCGGTCACCAGCGAGCCGAATGCGCGGCCGAACATGCCGCGCAGGATCGCGCCGGCGATCGGCACGCCGATGAACAGGAAGATGGCGAGGTCCACCCAATCGAACCCCGCGCCGCTCGCGCGTTGCGGATGCGACTGTCGGCCCGGTTGCGGTGCCGGCAGGGGTTCGCCGTTGATGCGCGCGATGAGCTGGTCCACGCCGGCCTGCAGGCCGCCGGCGAAATCACCCTGCTTGAATTTCGGCAGCATGGCATCGTCGATGACCTCCTTGGCCGCGAGATCCGGCACCGCGCCTTCGAGCGTCTTCGCGACTTCGATGCGCACCTTGTGGTCGTCCTTCGCGACGATGACGAGGATGCCGTCGCCCACGCCCTTGCGCCCGATCTTCCACGCGTTGGCGACGCGGTTCGCATAGCTCGCGTCGTCCTCGGGCTGCGTTGTCGGCACCATGAGCACGACCATCTGCGTGCCCTTCGCCTGCTCGAACGCGCTGAGCTTGTCGTCCAGGCCTTTCACCTGGATCGCGTCGAGCGTGCCGGTCTGGTCGATGACATGGCCGGTGAGCTGCGGCACGGGCAGCACGTTCTGCGCCACGGCGAACACGTGCAGGAGAGACAGGACGCAGAAGACGCAGAAGTGACGCAGAAGACGCAAAAAAATCATCATGTTCTCTTCTGCGTCTTCTGCGAAGTTTCCGCGACTTCTGCGTCCGGCTATTTGGTCTTACTTCTTCCCGCCGAAATCTACTGTGGGCGGCTTCGAGACCTGCGCTTCGTTTTCCACCGTGAAGCTCGCCTTCGGCGGGTAGTGGAAGATCATCGCGGTGATGTTCGTCGGGAAGCTGCGCGCCAGCACGTTGTACTGCTGCACGGCCTGGATATAGCGGTTGCGCGCGACGGTGATGCGGTTCTCCGTGCCTTCGAGTTGCACGCGCAGGTCGCGGAACGACTGGTTGGTCTTCAGGTCCGGGTAGCGCTCGGACACCGCGATCAGCCGGCCCAGCGACGACGACAACTGCGCCTGCGCCTGCTGGAACTGCTGCATCTTCTGCGGGTCGTTCACCATGTCGGGCGAGACCTGGATCGACGTCGCCTTCGCGCGCGCTTCGACCACTTTCGTGAGCGTGTCCTGCTCGAAGTTCGCTTCACCCTTCACCGTCGCGACGAGGTTCGGCACGAGGTCGGCGCGGCGCTGGTACTGGTTGAGCACTTCGCTCCACGCGGCTTTCGCCTGCTCGTCGAGCTGTTGGAACTCGTTGTAGCCGCAGCCGGACAGGGACAGGGCCGCCACCAAAACCAGGAACCAGCGCTTCATGAAAGTGCCTTTCGCTCGGGGATGCAAACGGTAGCATAGATGGATGCCGTCACCGCGGATTCAAGGGCCCTTGGTCATCGCCGGCGCGACGGGGGCTCGCGCGCCGAGTGGCACAATTTCCCGACCGAGAACCCATCCGCCATGCCCAGGAAGAGCAAGCTGCAAGCCGCCAACCTCGACGGAGACGCCGACGAGATTGAAGCCGCGTTCTACGACGCGCTGCAAAACGGCGACATCGACAAGCTGATGGCGTGCTGGGCCGACGAGGACGACATCGTCTGCATTCACCCGGGCGGGCCGCGCGTCGTCGGCGCCGTGGCGATCCGCGCGACGTTCGAGGCGATGTTCGCCAACGGCAGCATCCGCGCGTGGCCGCAGGAATGCCGCAAGACGCTGGGCGTCGCGAGCGCCGTGCACAACGTGCTCGAGAAAGTGGAAGTGCTCAGCGCCGGCGGGCCCGCATCCGCCTGGGTGATCGCCACCAACGTCTATCACAAGACCGCGCAGGGCTGGCGCATGGTCGCGCACCACGCGAGCCCCGGCACCAGCAGCGAGATCCAGGAAGTTTCCGGCTCGCCGCAGGTCCTTCATTGATCGTGCGCGATTACCGCGCGCCGTGGTGGCTGCCGGGCGGCAACCTGCAGACGATCTGGCCCGCGCTGTACGCCAAACGCTACTTCGGCTCGCACCCGCGCTACCGGCGTGAGCGCTGGGACACGCCCGACGGCGATTTCGTCGACGTCGACTGGCTCGTCGCGCCGGTGGCGAGCGAGACTTTGCTCGTCCTCTTCCACGGCCTCGAAGGCTCGTCGCAAAGCCACTACTCGGAAGCCTTCGCGGATTTCTGCGCCGAGCGCGGCGTGGCGTTCGCGATCCCGCACTTCCGCGGCTGCAGCGGCGAGTTGAACCGTGCCCCACGCGCGTACCACTCGGGCGACCACGAGGAGATCGGCTGGATCCTCGCGCGTTTTCGCCGTCAGCACGCCGGGCCGATCGTCGCCGCCGGCGTGTCGCTCGGCGGCAATGCCCTGATGCGCTGGGCGGGTGAAGCGGGCGAAGGTGCCGCGCAATTCGTCCGCGCGGTCGCCGCCGTGTGTTCGCCGCTCGATCTCGCCGCGGGCTCCGTCGCGATCGGCCGCGGCTTCAACCGGCTCGTGTACACGACGATGTTCCTGCGCACGATGAAGCCCAAGGCGCTCGACAAACTCGCGCAGCACCCCGGCCTGTTCGACGCGCGGCGCCTTGCCGCGGCGCGCGACCTCTACGAGTTCGACGACATCTTCACGGCACCCTTGCACGGCTTCGCGAATGCGGACGACTACTACGCGCGCGCATCGGCCAAGCCGCACCTGCATCGCATCCGCGTTCCCGCCCTCGTCCTGAACGCGCGCAACGACCCGTTCGTGCCGGCCGCGAGCCTGCCGCGCGAAGGCGAAGCGGGCTCGTGCGTCACGCTGTGGCAGCCGCGCGAGGGCGGCCATGTCGGCTTTCCGGACGGCCACCTCCCCGGCCACGTGCGGCGCATGCCGGGCGAGGTCGGAAGCTGGCTGCTCTCGCACTCCGCATAGGCGCAGTCCTACGTTCGGCCGCTCGCGTCGAGCCATCATTTCGTCATGGCCGAAGACGACCGGCAAACCCTCGAGCTGAAGGACGCGGTGAAGCTCGCGCTGGAGGAATCGCGCGTCATCGTCCCCGGCATCCAGGCGCTGTTCGGTTTCCAGCTGGTCGTCGTCTTCAACAACCGCTTCGACGAGTTGTTCGGCGCGGTGGCGCAGCGCCTGCATCTCACGGCGCTGGTGCTCGTGGCGCTGTCGTGCGTCCTGCTGCTCACGCCGGCGGCGTTCCATCGCGCCGCGGGCAACGCGATCGTGTCGCGCTACCTGCTGAAGGTCGCGGCGCGTTTCATCGGTTGGGGCATGGTGCCGCTGATGCTCGCGATCAGCATCGATGTCGGGCTGGTCGGCTACGCGGTGATGGGAAGCGAAGGCGTCGGCATCGCGATGGGCAGCGCGGCGCTCGTCGTGAATTCGTGCCTGTGGTTCGTGTTCCCGCGCTGGGCGCGGCGCCGCCACGAAGCGGGCGCCTGAATCAAGGCGCGGTGGTGGGGCCCGGCGCGCCCGCGCTCGCCGCCGCAGACGTGGTGCCGACCGTCGGCGGCCACGCGAACTCCGCGGCGGGGCGCGACTTGCCGATCGGCGCCGTGGCCTGGCCCTTGCGCACGGCTTCCATGTCTTCCTCGCTCGGGTACTGGCCGAGCAGGTAGTAGTCGAGCGCGCGGCGAGCGATCGGCGCGGCGGCCGCGCCACCGAAGCCCGCGTTCTCGACCACCAACGCGATCGCGATCTTCGGGTCGTCGGCCGGCGCGTACGCGATGAACAGCGCATGGTCGCGATGGCGTTCCTCGACTTCCGAGGCCTTGTACTTCGCGCCCTGCGCGATCGTCACCACCTGCGCCGTGCCGGTCTTGCCGCCGCTGGTGTAGCCCGCGCCCTTGAACGCCAGCGCCCCGGTGCCTTCGGTGTTCACGCCTTCCATCGCATGCCGCACGAACGCGATGTACTCGGGCTTGGACAGCTGCGTGCCGAGCACCTGCTGGTTGGTCGACATCACGGGCTGGTGCGTGACGACGTCGACCACCTTTTCGACCAGGTGCGGCTTCATGCGCGTGCCGTTGTCGGCGAGCGCCGCGACGGCGGAGGCCATCTGCAGGATGGTGAAGCTGTTGTAGCCCTGGCCGATGCCCAGCGAGATCGTTTCGCCCGCGAACCACTTCTGGTTGGCCGGGTTGCGCGCGTTCGCCGCGCGCTTCCATGCCGTGGACGGCAGCAGCCCCTTCGCCTCGCCCTGGATGTCGATGCCCGTGTAGTCGCCGAAACCGAACTTGTGCATGTGCTCGTAGATGGTGTCGACGCCCAGGTCGTTGGCCACCATGTAGTAGTAGGTGTCGCATGACTGCACGATCGAGCGGTACATGTCCACCACGCCGTGGCCCTCGGGCTTGTCGTCGCGGAACTTGTGCCCGCCGAACCAGAAGAAGCCCGGGTCGTTGATCGCCTGCTGCGGCGTGCGCTTGCCTTCCTCGAGCGCGGCGAGCGCCATGTACGGCTTGAACGTCGAGCCGGGCGAATAGGTGCCGCGCAGCGCGCGATTGAGCAGCGGCTTGTCGATCGATTCGTTCAGCGCCGTCCAGTTCTCGGTGTCGATGCCGTCGACGAACAGGTTGGGGTCGAACGTGGGCTTGCTCACGAACGCGAGGACCTCGCCGGTCTTCGGGTCGATCGCGACGAACGCGCCGCGGCGATCGCCATACAGGTCCTCGACCAGCCGCTGCAGCTTGATGTCGACCGACAGCACCACCGTGTTGCCCGGCGTCGCGGGATGGCTGCGCAGCTTGCGGATCGCGCGGCCGCCTGCGGACGTCTCCACGGCCTCGACGCCGGTGATGCCGTGCAGTTGCTCTTCGTAGCTCTGCTCGATGCCCAGCTTGCCGATGTATTCGGTGCCGCGGTAATTCGCCTGTTCCTTCTCGGGCCAGTCCTCCATCGCCTCCTTCTCGGACTGGTTGACGCGGCCGATGTAGCCGATCAGGTGGCTCGCGAGTTCGCCCCACGGGTAGTTGCGGAACAGCCGCGCCTTGATCTCGACGCCGGGGAATTTCCAGCTGTTGGCCGCGAACCTGGCGACCTCCTCGTCGGTGAGCTTGGTGCGGATCGGCAGCGACTCGATGGTCTTGTTCTCTTCGAGCAGCTTGCGAAAGCGCCGCTTGTCGCGCGGCTCGATCTCGATCACCTTGCCCAGCTCGTCGATCACCTTGTCCAGCGGCGCGTCCACGCGCTGCGGCTGGATCTCCAGCGTGTACGCGGAGTAATTCGTCGCCAGCACGATGCCGTTGCGGTCGGTGATGACGCCGCGGTTCGGCACGATGGGAACGATCGCGGTGCGGTTGTTCTCCGCCGCCTCGAGCAGCTCGGCGTGCCGCCACACCTGCAGGTACGCCAGGCGCGCGCCGAGCAGGATGAAGCACACCACGACCACGAGGCTCGCGGCGAACACCCGCAGGCGAAAGCGCGAGAGGTCCGCTTCGACGTTGCGCAGCTCGGTCACAGCGGGCGGTTCTCGTCGGGGTCGGGCGCGCGGCGCTGCGGCGCGAGCAGCACGACGCTGGCCACGGGCCACAACATCGCTTCGAAGATGGGCGCGAGGACGATGCTCCAGCCCGGGAACATGCCGCCCGTGATCATGCGGATCGCCAGCGAGATCGCGTGCGCGGCGGCGAACAGCGGGAACACCTGCACCGCCTGTGACGGCACCGTGAACCACAGCAGGCGGCGGTGGACCGTGATCGCGAAGAACGACAGCGC
>DATBPW010000121.1:0-9687 GCA_036561125.1 Ramlibacter sp.
ATGCCGCTCTTGGACATCGCGACGCCGGCGACGAGGCCCCACGCCGCGATGCCGATCGCCATCGGGATGGCGTCGCGTGCGCCCTCGCGGAACGTGGGCAGGCGCGTGAAAGCACGGGCCTGCGCGTGGAACGATGCAATGCGGGATCCCAGAGACACACTTCCCCCTCGATGGGGGATTGTCTCCCGGGAACGGCCCGCAGCCTCTTCAGTTCACTGACGGTTGCAAACCGAGCCTGCGCCGCAGCGAGTCGGCGTACTCCCAGTCCGCGGCGCAATCACTGTCGCAGAACAGGCGCGCGCCGATGCCGTCGGTGCTGGCGCAGTGATGGCAGGCGCCGACCGGCCGCAGGCCGCCGCGCTGCGAACGCTGCGCCGCCATCGAGAGGGTCAGGTGGTTTTGCTCCGAGTCGAACGCGAGGTCTGCGAGGTCTGCCATGTCGGGGCTGTCTCCTTGGAGATGCATTCTTCCGGCGTGGCGGGAGCAGCGGCATTCAGCGGCAGCCCAAGTTCATGTAGGAACGCAAGATGCAGCGATGAGCGAAAGCGCCCGGTGCCGGCCGGCGCGGCGAAGCGCAGCGGCCGATGGCCTAACTCCGGTACCCGTCCGGGTTCGCGCTCTGCCAGCGCCACGCGTCGGCGCACATCTGGTCGAGGCCGCGCTGCGCGCGCCAGCCGATCACCTCGTGCGCGAGCGCCGGGTCGGCATAGCACTGCGCGACGTCGCCGGCGCGCCGCGGCGCGATGCGGTACGGCACCTTGCGGCCGCTCGCCTTCTCGAACGCCTTGACGACGTCGAGCACGCTGTAGCCCTGGCCGGTGCCGAGGTTCACCGTGAAGCCGCGGCGCCGCTCCAGCAGCACCTTCAGCGCGGCGACGTGGCCCTCGGCGAGGTCCATCACGTGGATGTAGTCGCGCACGCCGGTGCCGTCGGGCGTCGGGTAGTCGTCGCCGAACACGTTGAGCGCCTCGCGCTTGCCCACCGCGACCTGCGCGACGAAAGGCATGAGGTTGTTCGGGACGCCCGCGGGGTCTTCGCCGATCAGCCCGCTTGCGTGCGCGCCCACCGGGTTGAAGTAGCGCAGGATCGCCACCTTCCACGCGTCGTCGGCCGCGCAGATCGCTCGCAGCATGTCCTCGCACACGATCTTGGTCTGCCCGTAGGGATTGGTGAAACCGGTCGGGAAGTCCTCGCGGATCGGCACGCTCGCGGGGTCGCCATACACCGTCGCGCTGCTGGAGAACACGAGCGCGGTGCAGCCGGCGTCCTTCATCGCTTCGAACAGGCTCACCGCGCCGCAGATGTTGTTGCGGTAGTACTTGAGCGGCTGCGCGACGCTTTCGCCCACGGCCTTGTCGGCCGCGAAGTGCACCACGCCCTGGATCGAGTGGCGCCGCAGCAGGCTGCCCACGAGCAGCTTGTCGGCGACGTCGCCCTCTTCGCTCACGACCGGCTTGCCCGTGATGCGCTGCAGGCGTTCGAACACGCGCGGGTCGCTGTTGGAGAAGTTGTCGAGGATCACGGGCGCGAAGCCCGCCTCGACGAGCGCGACATAGGTGTGGCTGCCGATGTAGCCGGCGCCGCCGGTGAGCAGGATGTTCATCGGGACCTATTGTGACCGGCGCGCGAGACTGAAGGCACGGGCGAGGAACACCGGGTTGCCGACGACGTAGCGCTGGAACAGGCGCTTGGGCTCGAGCGCGAGGCGATACGCCCACTCGAGGCCCGTGCGGCGCATCCACGCCGGTGCGCGCGACGTCTTGCCGCCCATGAAATCGATGATCGCGCCGCCGCACACGATGAGGCACGGGTAGCCCACGGCCGCGCGCAAGGTGCACGCCACTTCTTCCTGCTTGGGCATGCCCATGCCGAGCACGATCAACTCGGGCCGGTGCGTGGACGCGAGCTTCACGTAGTCGGCCGTGTCGAGGAAGCCGTGCGTGGTGAGGACGCGGCTGCCCGGTGCGAGCTGCTGCATCACCTTGTCGCGCGCGCTGCGCAGGTACGGGTCCTGCGTGCCGAACAGCGCGACCGAGCGGCCCGCATACAGCCGCAGGATCTTCGGGATCAGGTCGGTGCCGTTCAGGTTCAGGCCCGGCGCCTGGTTCAACAGGCGCAGCAGGATCGCCATGCCGATGCCGTCGCGCAGCACGATGTCGGCCGCCATCAGCGCATCGAAGAACTTCTTGGACACCGCGACCGAATTCATCGCATGCGCATTGACGAACGCCAGCACGACCGGCTCCACGGGATGGGCAAGCGATTCGAGCAGCTGCTGCTCGCCGCGCCCGGTGTGCACGCGCACGACGCCCTGCACGAGCTGCCGCCAGCGCGGCTGCCACTCGCAGGCCGGCGCCTGCGCGGAGGTCATGCCCGCCTGCGCGCCGCGGGATTCGGTGCGACGCGGTCCGGCTTCTGTTGCGACGCGCCGTTGAGCACCGCGCCGACGATGGTCACGCCGAACTGGCGCAAGTCGTCGGCCATGTGCGCCACGCGTGGCACCGACGTCGCGTCGCGGCACGCCAGCATCAGCGCGGCGCCCGCGCGCGCGGCGATCGTGCCGGCGTCGGCCCACACGGTGCCCGCGGGCGTGTCGACCAGGATCACTTCATAACTCGCGCGCAGCGCCTGGACCAGGCGCGCGAAGCCGGGCCGTGACAGCAGTTCCTGCGGATTCGGCGGCGTCGCGCCCGCGGGCAGCACCCACAGCCCGGGCAGCGACTTGATCTCGTGCACCGCTTCCCAGCCGGCGCGGCCGGAGAGCACGGTCGACAAGCCGACGCGGCCCGTCAACCCGAAGATCTCGTGCTGGCGCGGGCGGCGCAGGTCGGCGTCGATCAGCAGCGTGCGCTTGCCCAGTTGCGAGAACAGCACCGCGAGGTTCGCCGTGATGTAGCTGCGGCCCTCGCCCACGCCGGGGCTGACGACCGCGAGCGCGGCCTGCCGCGCGTCGTTCTCGAACCAGCGCAGCATCAGTTGCGAGCGCAGCACGCGCAGGTGCTCGACCGCGTCGCTGTCCGGGTCCGTCGCCGCGACGAGTTCGGAGCCGAAGCCCGCGGTGTCGGGCGCGAGGTACGCGTGGCCGAATTGCAGCGCGAGCGCGCGGCGCACGTCTTCCTCTTCGAGCAGGCCCATCGCGACGCCGGCCTCGCCGAACAGCAGGCCCGCCTTCTTCTGGTAGTCGAGGATGCGCTGCACGTCCTGCTGCTGCAGCGCGCCGGCCTCCACGAGGATCGCGCCGATCGGTTGCGCCGCTTCGCGCGACGGCAATTCGATGTCGAGTTCGGTCAAGTCGGTGCGATTGGGCAAGGGATAGATCTGCGTGCTGCTGCTGGTCGTCATGCGGCGCTCCTCGCGAGGGCCAGGCGGCGCGAGCTCGGCCCGGCCAGGTGCAGGGGTTGGTAACGGGATGCGTTGGCGGCCGGCACGGTCGCGAGGATCGGCAGGTGCGCGGCCAGGGAAAGATCGGCGGCCGTGCGCACGCGGCGGTTGGCGAGTTCGGCCATGAGCGCGCCGGCGATGGCCAGCACCAGGCCCACGGCCAGGCCGATCAGCATCGCCTGCGTTGCGGTCGGACCCGTGGCTTGCATGGGCTCCACTGCGGGCGCGAGCTTCATCACGTTGGTCTGGTTGCTCATCGACTGCAGGCGCGCTTGCGCGGCACTGGCGGTGACGGTGTCGAACGCCTTCTGCGCGGAGTCGACGTCGGACTTCATGATGCTCGCCTCGGCGCGCTGGCGGTTGAGCGACAGCACCTTCTGCTTCTGGTCGTTGATCGCGGTCTGCAGCGCGCGGATGCGCTCGGCGCGGCCTTCGGCCGATTGCACGGCGGTGATGCCCACGCGATGCGACTCTTCGGCCAGGCGCGCCTTCATCGCGGCCAGCTCCGACTGCATGCGCATCATCTCCGGATGGCGCGAGCCCATCGTCGCGGACGCCTGCGCGATCTTCGCTTCCTCGCGCGCGACGTCCTGGCGCAGGTTGTTCACGAGCGGGCTCGAATCGGAGGCGCCGGCGGACGAGCCGCCGATGCCGCGCGACTGCGCCACCGACAGCTGCTGCAGCAGCTCATTCAGGCGCGTCGTCTCGAAGTCCGATTTCTCGTCGGCCGTGACGATGCCGGCCTTCTCTTCAAAGGCGGCGAGCTTCTGCTGCGCCTGGTCGAGGCGGTTGCGCGCGTCCTGCACCTGCTGGTCGAACCACACCGTGTACTTCTTCGCGGGCTCGGTCTTGATGTCGAGGTTGGTCTCGAGGTAGGCCTGCGCGAACGCATTGGCCACGCGGGCGGCTTCGGCCGGGGTGCGGCCCACCCACGTGATGTTGATGATGTTGGTCTCGCGCGCCGGCTTCACGTCCAGGCCGCGCTGCAGCGTCGCCGCGATCCAGCGGTCGGGCGCGGGCTGCTTGCCCGCCTGCTCGCGCAGGCCCTTCATCGGCGCCTGGTCGGGCGGCAGCAGTTGCACCACACGCTGCGCGACGCGATCGCTCTTGATGATGTCGACCTGCGTGGACATGAAGGTGGGCGCCACCATGCCTTGCAGCGGCGTCGCGTTGGTCGGGTCCATGCGCACGTCGACGAGGACGGGCGCGCTGGCGCGGTAGGACGCGGGGCGCAGCAGCACCCAGCCGAGCGCGAGCGCCAGCGTGGACAGCAGGATGAAGCCCGCCAGAGCACGGCGCGCGCGCAGGATCGAAAAGAACTGTGACAGGCTCATGCGGCCATCCCCCTGGACTGCTGTTGATGAAGATTCAGAAAATGCTTTCCTTGATCGTGATCACGTCGCCGGCCTGCACGATGTCGTTCAGGTGCGGGTCGATGGTCACCTCGCGGCCGTCCGGCTGCTTGCGCGTGATGCGCAGGCGGTTGATGCTGCCGCGCGGCGTCACGCCGCCGCCCTCCGCGATCGCCTGCTGCACGGTCATGCCGCGCTCGACGCGGTAGCTGCCCGGCTGTTTCGCTTCGCCCGACAGGAAGAACGTCGGCGCCTTCGCGACGAAGAGCGTGTCGCCGGGTTGCACGACGACGTCGTCGGTGCTGTTGCCGGCGAACAGCTGCTGCACGTCGACCTCCTTGCGGAACGGCCGGCCGCCGCGCGTGCCGGTGACCACCACGCGGTCGTCGCCGTCCTTCGTCACGCCGCCGGCGGCGGCGAGGATCTCGCTGACGCGCGCGGTCGTCGTCTCCAGCGGGAAGCGGCCGGGCTTTTGCACCTGCCCGAGCACCGCCACCTGGTTGCCGCGCACGGTCGCGACGTTGATGCTCACCTGCGGCGCCTTCAGGATGTCCTTGTCCTTCAGCGCCTTCGCGATCGCGCGCTCGGCGTCGGTCACCGTCAGGCCGCCGAGCTGCAGGTTGCCGAGCAGCGGGTAGTTCACCCCGCCGCTCTCGGACACGCGCACTTCCAGCGACAGCTCGGGGTTCTGGTAGACCTGCACCTTGATGGAGTCGCCGGGCCCGAGGCGGTAATCGCCCGGCTTGCTCGCGTCCATCTGCGCAGTGGCGATGCCCGACGCGAGCGCCAGCACGGCGATGCCTACGGTGGAACGAAGCAGCTTGGGCAACATCTTGGAATCTCCCTGGCGTTGGATCTCAGAAATTGGCGCGGGCCGCCACGCCGAAGACATTGGCGTGGTACCCGCCGTTGAGCGTGGAGCTCATCCGCTCGTTGCGGACGTAGCCCGAGACGGTGATCGTGCGCAGCGCGTTCCAGTCGACGCCGGCCTGCAGCGACTGCACGGTGTCCTCCCGCCCCGCGCTGAACGTGCCGCCGGGCACGTCCTTCCATTGGCGGCGCGTGTGGTCCCAGCGCAGGTTGAACGAGGTCTTGTACGTCGCCTGCCACACGGGCGAGATGAAGAAGCGGTCGCTGTCGACGTGGCCGCCGGTGGGCAGCCCCGACGCGCTGATGTCGTGCTCGTACCCGCCGACCAGGCGCGTCTTCGCGGTGATGTTCCAGTTGGCGTGCGCCGAACCGGCCATGCCGCTGAAATCGAGTTGCGGCGCGCTGCTGTGGCGGCGCTGCACGTGCGCGATGCGGCCGTCGAGCGTCGTCTTGCCCGTGAGCAGCCAGCGCGCGGTCAGTTCTTCTTCGGTGTCGCGGAAGTCGCTGTCCAGCGCGACGAACGAGGCGAAGGTCGGGTCGTTGTACGAGCCGTGGCCGCGCTTGTAGCGGAAGTTCACGGTGGACCCCGACGACGCTTCATAGCCGACGCCCGCCTGCGCGAACGTGATGTCGGGGCTGCCGTCCCAGCTGCCGGGCTCGGTGCTCTCGGCCTTGTAGTGCGACACGCCGGCGAGCACGCGGAAGGGCCCCGAGACGCCGAAGCCCGCTTCGGCGAGCTCGTTGCGTTCGGTGCGCCGCCCGATGCGGTTCACGCCCGTCGGGTCGGTCGTGACTTCGCGGTACTGGTGACGATCGGCTTCCACCGTGCCGTGGAAACGCGGCGTGATGCTCCAGTCCCAGCCCGCGTCGTAATTCAATGTATTGAAATTGAGCTCGGAATGGCTGTTGTAGCGCCATGTGTCCCAATCGATGTTCGCATGCAGGTGCTGCAGGCTGAACTGCTTGTCGTAGCGCAGGCCGACGCCCGCGGTCCACGCGGTGTCGGACACCTGGCCGGACGACGTACGCAGCACGTTGCTGTCATGTTCCACCCCCGCGCGCGCGCCGAAATGCAGTCCCTCGTCTGCGAGGGACTCCTGGGCGAACGCAGCGGGGGCGAGCATGATCAGGGAGGCAAGCGTGAGTGACGTGCGAATCGAAAGTCTCTTCAAGTTTTTTCTCCGGTTGATGTTCACGAAACCACGTGCAAGTCGCAATGGTCCGGTCGCACTATAGTCCCGTCAATACGCGGAGGCATCCTTGAAAACGAGCCGGATCGTGCGGAAGATGATCAACAGGTCGAGCCGCAACGACCAGTTGCGCAGGTAGTCCAGGTCGCAGCGGATGCGCCCTTCCATCTTCTCGAGCGATTCCGTTTCTCCCCGGAAGCCGTTGACCTGGGCCCAGCCCGTGATCCCGGGCTTGACCTTGTGCCGGACCATGTAGCTCTTGATCAGGCCGCGGTACATCTCGTTGTGCGCGACGGCGTGCGGGCGCGGGCCGACGATGCTCATCCGCCCCTGCAGCACGTTGATAAATTGCGGCAGCTCATCCATGGACGTTTTGCGCAGGACGCCCCCGATCCGCGTAACTCGGCTGTCGTTCTTGCGTGCCTGCTGGATGACCTCACCGTCTTCGACCACGCGCATCGAGCGGAACTTGTAGACCACGATCTCCTGCCCGTCGAGGCCGTAGCGGCGCTGGCGGAAGATCATCGGGCCGGGGGAGCCCAACTTCACCGCGAGGCCAATGATGAGCAGGATCGGTGAAATAAGGATGAGGATGATCGATGCGAGCACGATGTCCTCGATGCGCTTGAGCACGCCGGCCGGGCCGCGGAAGGGCGTCTCGCATACCGAGATGACCGGCAGGCCGCACACGCTGTCGGTGCGGCCCTGGATCAGGTCCGTCACGAACATGTCGGGCACGAAGTACACCGATGCGGTCGTGTCCTTGAGCGCGTCCAGCAGCTCCTTGATGCGCGGCTGTGACGCCATCGGCAGCGACAGGTAAATCAACTGCACGCGATGCGCCTTCACGAAAGCGGCGATCTCGGAGATACGGCCGAGCATGCGATGCCGCTCGGAACCGAAGACGCGGTCCGGCGTGCGGTCGTCGAAGAAGCCCACGAGCTCGATCCCGGCATACGGCGCGGAGTTGATGCGGTCCGCCAGCGAGCAGCCCTGCTCGTTCATGCCGACCACGACGGCGCGCAGCGGCGGCCCTTGCAGGCGAATGAGGTGCGGCGCGGCCAGGCGCAGGCCCCAGTGCGCAACGAGCTGGCAGGCCGGCGCGAACCAGAGCCAGTTGACGATCACCACTGCGGGGAAGTCGTCGATGTGGTCCGTGGCGAACCCGAGCGCGAGCAGCAGGCCCGCGGTCCAGCCCCACGCGAGCAGGATGTTGAAGACGACGCGGTCGGGCGGCGAGCGCAGCAGCGAGCGGCCGGGGAACGACAGCGCGAACGCGACGATCGATGCAATGAGCCACGCGGCCGTCAGTTCATCGTCGAGCAGCCACACCAGGAACCACAGCGACAGCACGACGATCGCCGGCTCGAGGATCGCCTCGAGCGCTGTCAGCAGCTTGTTCTGCGCGAGGGCGGTGGCGGCGGCTGCGGAAGGCGGTGGCGGCGGGACACGCACGCCGAGCACCGGCTTGGCATCAGGCATGGGCATGCATCCGCTCCAGCTTGGCGACTGCCTGGGCGCGGTTGGTCACGTCCAGCTTGCTGAAGATGCTCTTCATGTGGTTCTTCACCGTGAATTCGCTGATGTCCAGGATCATCCCGATCTCGGGATTGGTCTTGCCCATCGCGACCCAGACCATGATCTGGCGCTCGCGCTCGGACAGCACCGGGATGCGGGCCGCATTGCGATGCCGCAGGTCGACGCGCGAGCATGGCGCAGCGCGCACCGGCGCGGGCGGCATTTGTCGTAACGCGGTGTCGATGAATGGAAGCAGCAGTTTCAGCGACATGGCCGCATTGGTGGGCAGTTCGGCGTCGCGGCTGAGCGCGACGAACACGCGCTCGGAGCCGCCGCGCGAACGGCGCATGCCGTGCACGAGCGCGGTCTTCATCGTCTTGAGTGCTTCGGGCGCCGCGCCGTCGCCCGCGCCGCGCACGAGGTCCGCGCACACGCTGGCATCGAGATGCGTCGGCTGGTGTTGTGCGGCCGCCCAGCAATCGCGGAAGTACGAAATGATCGGCGCGATGCCGGAGGTGGTCCAGTCGTGCGAGCGCATGCCCGGCAGGCTCGACACCATGTCGTACTGCAGGTCGCCGGTGCGGAAGTCGCCCCAGCCGATCAGCATCACTTCATGCGACAGCCAGTGCTGCACGTCGCCTTGCAGCCATCGCCACAGCTGTTCGTGCGTCGCCAGGCCGGCGCCGTCGGCCGCGATCTTGAGGAAGTGGGCGGGGTCCGTCTGTGTCCGTTGGGCGATGGCGCTCATGGGGTTTCCGTCGTGAAATGGTTGGGTGGCTCAGCGGCCTCCACTGTAAGAACGCCCCCAAATACGCATCTGTCGGAAACGCCGCTGAGGCTGTGTAGGACGCCCTCCACACACCCGAGGGACGAACTCCTCACGCGCGCTGTCGAAATTCCTGCAATGCCTGACAGCCAGCTGAGTGATCTAACTTCCGTACAACACTGCGCGCCGCGCGTCCGCGTTTTTGTTCACGGTCGCCGTGGAAATCTGTGGATGACGTGAGCCGATTCCATCGCCCGTGCGCTCGCGCCAGGTGACATCCGGCGAGGCCTCATACGACAACGCAGGACGCTCGCGCGTCCTGTTCCCATCGACCTCTTGGGCCGCCGCGGCTGCGCGGTCGAACTCACTACGAGATTGGCGGAGCCAATCTCTCCGTTCAAACATTCGCCCGCGAGTCAGTTCACGAGGCGCTCTCGCATCTTCGATGCTCCGGCGCTGGCGCCGCGGCAGCCCCGGTCGCTGGCGTTGCCGAAATCGGCCTCACCGGATGTCACCTGTCGCGAGACAAGCGTGCTTTTGATTTGTCATCCCGGCGCAGGCCGGGATCGTCGGCGGTGGTTATCGCGCGCTTCATCCAACGCCAGCCATG
>DATBPW010000122.1:0-9198 GCA_036561125.1 Ramlibacter sp.
GGATGGCCCACGCCCGAGCCGCCGCACCGCATCAACCAGACCTTCCTCGAGCCGATCCTCGTGGAGCACACGGCGGCGCTGCCGGGCGTGACGCTGCTCAATCGCACGCGCGTCACCGCGTTCACGCAGGACGAGCATGGCGTCGAAGCGGTCGCGCTCGATCTCGACACGAACGAAGAGCGGCGCATCCGGGCGCGCTTCCTCGTCGGTTGCGACGGCGGCAGCTCGATGGTGCGCAAGGCCATCGGCGCGCAATTCGAAGGCACGCCGGTGATCCAGCAAGTGCAGTCGACGTTCATCCGCGCGCCGAAGCTGCTGTCGATGCTGCCGCGTCCGCTCTTCTGGAGCATGTATGCGGTCAATCCGCGACGTTGCGGGACGATGTTCGCCATCGACGGCAAGGAAACCTGGCTGGTGCACAACCACCTCAATCCCGCCGAGAAGGATTTCGACGCGATCGACCGCGACTGGGCGATCCGCACGATCCTGGGCGTCGGCGACGATTTCGAGTACGAGGTGATCAGCAAGGAGGATTGGGTCGGGCGCCGGCTCGTCGCGAACCGCTTCCGCGACCGCAACGTGTTCATCGCCGGCGATGCGGCCCACCTGTGGGTGCCGTACGCCGGCTACGGAATGAACGCGGGCATCGCGGACGGCTTGAACCTGTCGTGGCTCCTCGGCGCGGTGCTGCAGGGATGGGCCGACGGGAAGATGCTGGACGCGTACGAAGCCGAACGCCAGCCGATCACGCAGCAGGTGTCGCAGTTCGCGATGGAACACGCGGCCAAGATGATCCGCGCGCGCAGCGCCGTGCCGCCGAACATCGAGGCCGATGACGATGCGGGGCAGCGCGAGCGCGAACGCATCGGCCGTGAAGCTTACGACTTGAACGTGCAGCAGTTCGCGGCGGGCGGGTTGAATTTCGGCTACTTCTACGAAGGCTCGCCGATCATCGCGTACGACGGCGAAGCGCCGCCCGCGTATTCGATGGGCGGCTTCACCTCGTCGACGGTGCCCGGTTGCCGCGCGCCGCATTTCTGGCTGGCCGACGGTACATCGCTCTACGATACATTCGGGCCGGGGTACACGTTGCTGCGGTTCGACCGGGGAGTCGACGTCGATCCGCTCTTGCGCGCCGCGAGGGCGCGCAACATGCCACTGGAGCTGGTCGATGTCGAGGGGGCGGATGTCCCGGCTGTTTACCGGCACAAGCTTCTGGTCGCCCGGGAGGACCAGCACGTTGCATGGCGTGGCGACGCACTCCCGCGCGACGTGCCGTCCCTGGTGGACCTCCTCGGCGGTTTGCGCGCGTCACTGTCCGGAGAGGCCCCATGACACAGCTCCGCCCGCACCCCGGCAATGCATCGCGGCACGATCCATCGGGCTGGCTGGACAAGATCCTGCCGGTCCTGTCGATCTTCACCATGGCGCTCACCGTTCCGCAGGTCTGGGGCGTGTGGGTGGACCACCAGACCGCGGGCGTCTCGCTGCTCTCGTGGGGCGCCTACACGTTCGCGGCGTGCCTGTGGCTGGTGGACGGCTTGCGCAAGAAGGACAAGACGATCTGGGTCGCGTGCATCGGCTGGATCGTGCTCGACGCCGCCGTGTTCATCGGCGTGCTGGTGCAGCGCTGACGCTCACAGCGCCAGCCAGGCGAGTTCCTCGTCGCTGAAGCCGGCGCGCTTGCGTGCATCGGTATTGAACGGCGCATGCAATTTCGGCGCGGCGTAGCGCTCCACGAGTTGCGGATAAAGCGCCACCGGATCGAGCCCGTCGCGGTCGCACAGCCACTTGTACCAGTGGTTGCCGATCGCGACATGCCCGACTTCATCGCGCAGGATGATGTCGAGGATGTCGACCGCGCGCAGCGCCGCCGGCGTGCCGACGTTGCGCAGCTTGTGCTGGATCTGCGGCGTGGCGTCGAGGCCGCGCGCTTCCAGCGTGCGCGGCACGAGTGCCATGCGCGCGACGATGTCCCCTGAAGTCTTCTCGCACATCGACCACAGGCCGTCGTGCGCGGCGAAGTCGCCGTAGGCGTGGCCGAGCGACGCGAGATGGTCGGCGAGCAAGGTGAAGTGGTACGCCTCCTCGCCGGCGACACGCGCCCAGTCCAGGTAGAAGTCGCGCGGCATGGCATCGAAGCGCCACACCGCGTCGAGCGCGAGGTTGATCGCATTGAACTCGATGTGCGCGATGGCGTGCAGCAGCGCTGCCAACCCTTCCGGCTTGTGCGGCGAGCGGCGCGGCACCCTGGCCGGGTGGATGAGCTCGGGCCGGTCCGGCCGGCCGGGCAGGGCATCGACCGGCGTCGGTGCATCGGCCTCGATCGCGAGCGCATCGGCAGCGGCCGCGAGCTCGCGCGCCGCGGCCGCCTTCGCTTGCGGCTGCGGCATGCACAAGACCTGCAATGCCCGGCTGCGCAGCGGCGTCCCTACAATCGTCTCTTTCACTTCACCAGTCTACCCAATGGCGATCTACGAACTCGACGGCAAGGCTCCCCGGCTCGGCAAGGGCGCCTGGGTGGCGGACAGCGCGGAAGTGATCGGCGGCGTCGAGCTGGGCGAGAACGTGAGCGTGTGGTTCGGCACCGTGATCCGCGGCGACACCGAAGTCATCCGCATCGGCAAGAACTCGAACATCCAGGACGTGTCGGTGCTGCACGCGGATTTCGGCGAGCCGCTCATCATCGGCGAGAACGTGAGCGTCGGCCACTGCGTGATGCTGCACGGCTGCACGATCGGCGACGGGTCGCTCATCGGCATCCAGGCGGTGGTCCTCAACCGCGCGAGGATCGGGAAGAACTGCGTCGTCGGCGCGGGCAGCGTCGTCACCGAAGGCAAGGAATTCCCCGACAACTCGCTGATCATCGGCGCGCCGGCGCGGCTGGTGAAGACGCTCGATGACGAGGCCGTGCGGCGCTTCGCGAACATCGCGCCGCACTACGTCGAGAACGCGGAGCGCTATCGGCGCAGCTTCCGGAAAATAGGTTGAGCGAGCTGCATCGATTCCTGTTCGACGGCCTGCCGGTGCGCGGGAGCATCGTGCGGCTGACGGACGCGTGGCAGGAAATCCTCGAGCGCCGGCGGCGCAGCGCGGATGGCGCCTGGCCGCATCCGGTGGTCGATCTCGTGGGCGAGATGGCCGCGGCCGGCGCGCTGATGCAATCGAACATCAAGTTCAACGGCGCGTTGATCCTGCAGGTGTTCGGCGACGGGCCGGTCAAGCTGGCGGTGGCCGAAGTGCAGCACGACCTCACGTTGCGCGCGACGGCGAAGGTCGTCGGCCCCGTCGATGCACATGCGCATCTGTCCGCGATGGTCAACGTCGGCAACAAGGGCCGCTGCGCGATCACCCTCGATCCGCGCGACCGCTTCCCCGGCCAGCAGCCGTACCAGGGCATGGTGCCGCTGTACGGCGACCATCGGGAGAAGATCGAGAAGCTCTCCGAGGTGCTGGAGCACTACATGCTGCAGTCGGAACAGCTCGACACCCGCCTGATCCTCGCGGCGGACGAGAAGGTCGCCGCGGGTTTGTTGATCCAGCGGCTGCCGGCGGCGGGCGAAAAGAATCTTGCCGGCTCGATCGTGTCCAGGGAGAACGAGGACCAGATCGGCGTCAACGAGGACTACAACCGCATCGCGACGCTTGCCGGCAGCCTCACGCGCGAGGAGTTGCTGGAGCTCGACGTCGACACCGTGCTGCGGCGCCTGTTCTGGGAAGAAAAGCTGATGCGCTTCCCGGCGCAGCGCCCGGCGTTCGCGTGCACGTGCAGCCGCGAGCGCGTGGCGAACATGATCCGCGGCCTCGGGCGCGAGGAGGCCGACAGCATCGTCGCCGAGCAGGGGAAGATCGACGTCGCTTGCGATTTCTGCGGCGAGCAGTACGTGTTCGACCCGGTCGATGCCGCGCAGCTGTTCACGTCGCCGGGGGACCAGCCCCCCGTGAGCTCAGAGGTGCAGTAGCGCGATCATCCGGCCATGTGGCCGTAGATGTCCTGCGCCATCTGCAGGTGCGTCTGCATGTGCGGCAAGGTGCGGGCCGCCCAGTCGCGCAGCGCCGGGTCCGACAGCGACGGCATCTGCTGCTGGAACGCGGCGATGTCGTTCTCGTGCTGCCGGATGCCGACCCGCCGCACGAAGTCGCGGTCGTATTCGTAGCCGTAGTCGGTGCCCAGCTTGTCCATCAGGTGGCGCTGGCTCGGCGCGATGTCGCCGGGCACCGGCATGCCGCGCGCCTGCATGATCGCCATCAGCTGGTTCAGGGCCATCGTGTGGTCGCGGTTGATGGTGCCCGCGAGATCGAGCACGTCGGGGCTGCTCGTGTGCCTGGGCGCCATCTGTGACGCGCCGATCTCGGTCATGTTCGCCAGCGCGGCGGTCAGCGCGAAGTCGCGGTCCGCGGCCGAGAACGTGCCGGCGCCCATCACGACGGTGGCGGCCGGTGCGGGGGTGACGACGGCGACCGCGGGCGCCGGCGCGACGACGGCGGGCGTGGTGTTGACGGCGACGCTCGGCTCCGCCGTGCACGCGCCCAGCAGCGACAGCGCCGCGGCGGCGCAGGCCAGGGAAAGTGGGGATCTGTTCATGCTGTTCTCCCGTTGGGTTCTTGCGCCAAAGATCGCACACGGCGCGCGCGCGCGGTGGCTCAGCCGATGCGACAGCTTGCGACGTTTGAAACGAGCGGCGAACCGCGCCGGGTCAGTGCGGGGGCAGCAGGCGGGCGAAGAGGCGATGCTCGCAATCGGGGTCCGAGCACTTCTCGCATTGCCAGACCCAGTCGCGCGCGGCCGCCCGCGGCGCGAGCGAAGCGTCGATCGCGGCGAGCGCGTTGCGCAGCCGCTCATCGCCTTTGCCATAGACGACGCGGTAGGCGATCGCGTGCTTGCCGAGCATTTCGCGCACCTGCGCATCGATGGGCTGCTGCACGTGCGGGCCGTCGCGCTGCAGGCCGTCGGCCACCCACGGCAGGTCCAGGCCGGTGACGAGCGTGACGTCGTAGCCGCGCTGCCGTTCTATCGCAAAACGATACAAAGTGTGGTCTTCGAAGAGCATCGCGCTGTACACCGCGACCATCAACGCGGTCGTGTCCGCGATGACCACGTCGGCGCCCGCGCGCGCCTCGTCGACGCGTCTTTCCTGCTCCTGGGCGATGCCCATCTGCTCGTCCGGCCGCGGCGTGCGCCCGTTGGCGGCGCACCAGTCGCGCAGTGCTTCGGGGACCGCGACGGCGCTGCGCCCTTGCCGCGCGAAGCCGGCGGCCAGCTCCTGCGCGAGCGTGGTCTTGCCCGTGCTCTCCGCGCCGAGCAGGGCGATCTTCAAGCCGCGTGCGCTTTCCATTGCCGCCATCCCAAGAAGCTGAGGGCGAGGAACACGAGATACAAGCCCGCCGTGAGCCACAGCCCTTTGTACGCGAACAGGGCGACGCTCACCGTGTTGACGATGGCCCACACCGCCCAGTTCTCGATGAACTTGCGCCCGAGCAGGAACTGGCCGACGACCGACAGCGCGGTGGTGAAGCCGTCCCACCACGGCACGTCGGTGTCGGTGTGCGTCTTGAGGAAGTAGCCGGCGGCGGGCCAGAGCAGGGCGCTGGCGAGCACCGCGAGTGCGAGCCCGCGCGGCCGCAAGCGGGCCACATGCAGCGACCTGCCGTCGGCGCGATGGCCGCGCAGCCACTGGTACCAGCCCCAACCCGCGACGACGGCGAAGAAGACCTGCAGCGACGCGTCGCCGTACAGGCGGCTGTCCCAGAACACCACCACATACAGCAGCGAACTGGCGATCGCCAGCGGCCAGCCCCAATGGATCTCGCGGATGTTGCAGCCCACCATCGCGAGCCCGAGCAGGGCTGCGACGATCTCGACGCCGGAGGTCACTTGGACACGTTCACGAAGATTTCGTTGGGCTTGACCATGCCGAGTTCGGAGCGGGCCTTCTCTTCGACCATCTCCTGGCCTTCCTTCAGGTCACCCACTTCGCTCGCGAGCCGGTCGTTGGCCTGCTGCGCCTGCACGTTCGCGGCCTTCTGCGCTTCGAGCTTTTGCTGCAGCGCGGCCACCGCACCGACACTGCCGCGCCCGAACCACAGCTGCGCGTGCACGATCACGAGCAGCAGGACCAGGAACGCGGGGACGATGCGGCGGGCCATGCCTTTCAGCGCAGGTTGTAGAAGGCGCTGCGGCCGGGGTATTGGGCCATGTCGCCGAGGTCTTCCTCGATGCGCAGCAGCTGGTTGTACTTGGCCATGCGGTCCGAACGCGAGAGCGAGCCGGTCTTGATCTGGCCCGCGTTGGTGCCCACGGCGATGTCGGCGATCGTCGAGTCCTCGGTCTCGCCCGAGCGGTGCGAGATCACGGCGGTCCAGCCCGCGCGCTTGGCCATCTCGATCGCGTTGAACGTTTCCGTCAACGTGCCGATCTGGTTGATCTTGATCAGGATCGAATTGGCGACGCCTTTGGCGATGCCTTCCTTCAGGATCTTCGTGTTCGTGACGAACAGGTCGTCGCCCACCAGCTGCACGCTCTTGCCCAGCTTGTCCGTGAGCAGCTTCCAGCCGTCCCAGTCGCCCTCGGCCATGCCGTCCTCGATGCTGACGATGGGGTACTTGGTGGTCCAGCTCTCGAGGATGTTGGCCCACTCGCCGGCGTCGAGCACGAGGCCCTCGGCTTCGACGTTGTAGCGCCCGTCCTTGTAGAACTCGCTCGATGCGCAGTCCAGGCCCAGCGCGATCTGCTCGCCCGGGCGGTAACCGGCCTTCTCGATCGCCTCGAGGATCATGCCAATCGCCGCTTCGTGGTTGGCCACCGTCGGCGCGAAACCGCCTTCGTCGCCGACCGCGACGCTCATGCCGCGCTCGTCGATGATCTTCTTGAGCGAGTGGAACACCTCGGCGCCGTAGCGCACCGCCTCGCGGAACGAGGGCGCGCCGACCGGGATGATCATCAGCTCCTGCAGGTCGAGGTTGTTGTTGGCATGCGCGCCGCCGTTGACGACGTTCATCATCGGCACCGGCAGCAGCGTGCCGTTCATGCCGCCGAAGTAGCGGTACAGGGGCAGCCCCGATTCCTCCGCGGCCGCGCGCGCGACCGCCATCGACACGGCCAGCATCGCATTCGCGCCGAGGCGGCTCTTGTTCTCCGTGCCGTCCAGGTCGATCAGCGTCTTGTCGAGGAAGGCCTGTTCGCTCGCATCGAGGCCGAGCACCGATTCGGAGATCTCGGTGTTGATGTTCTCCACCGCGCGCAGCACGCCCTTGCCGCCGTAGCGGCTCTTGTCGCCGTCGCGCAGCTCGATGGCTTCGCGCGACCCGGTCGACGCGCCCGAAGGCACGGCGGCGCGGCCCATGGTGCCGGACTCCAGCAGCACGTCGCATTCCACGGTGGGATTGCCGCGCGAGTCGAGGATCTCGCGCCCGACGATGTCAACGATTGCACTCACAGTTTCTTTTCTCCAAAGTCAAATCAATTCAGGACGCAGAAGACGCAGAAACTTCGCAGAAGACGCAAAAAAGAAATCTCTTCTTCTGCGCTTTCTGCGTGACTTCCGCGGCTTCTGCGTCCGGCTATTGCATTGATGCTCAATTCGGCTGCGACTCGACGCCTTCGACGAGCACCATGTTGAAGTACTCCGTGGCGCCTTCGCGCAGCTTGCGCACTTCCTTGTACGGGCCGTCCTCGTAGAACGCCTTCGCCTTCTCGTACGACGGGAATTTCAGCACCGCCACGCGTTTCGGCTGCCAGCCGCCTTCCAGCGTTTCCTGCTTGCCGCCGCGCACGATGTATTCGCCGCCGAACGCCTTCACGCAGGCCGGCGCCTTCGCCATGTACTCCTTGTACTGCTCCGGATCGGTGATGTGCATCGTGACGACGAGGTAGGCGGGGGCGGTCATGGCAAAACCCTTCAGGCGTTGAAACTGTTTTCGAGGAAGCCGTTCTTCTTGGTCACCGCGTCGAGCGCGACGAGCGTCTCGAGCAGCGCCTTCATGTGCTTGAGTGGCACCGCGTTGGGGCCGTCGCTCAATGCGTTCGCGGGATCGGGGTGCGTCTCCATGAAGATGCCCGCGACGCCGACGGCGATCGCCGCGCGGGCCAGCACCGGCACCATTTCGCGCTGGCCGCCCGAGCTCGTGCCTTGCCCACCGGGCAATTGCACGGAGTGCGTGGCATCGAAGACGACGGGCGCCCCGGTCTCGCGCATGATCGCGAGCGAGCGCATGTCCGAGACGAGGTTGTTGTAGCCGAAGCTCGCGCCGCGCTCGCAGGCCATGAAGTTGTCTTGCTCCAGCCCCTTCTCGCGCGCGGCCTCACGCGCCTTCTGGATCACGTTCTTCATCTCGTGCGGCGCGAGGAACTGGCCCTTCTTGATGTTCACGGGCTTGCCCGATTGCGCGACCGCGCGAATGAAATCGGTCTGGCGGCACAGGAACGCCGGCGTTTGCAGCACGTCGACCACTGCGGCGACGCGCGGCACCTCGGCTTCGGTGTGCACGTCGGTCAGGATGGGCACCTTCAGTTCGCGCTTCACCTTCGCCAGGATCTCCAGGCCCGCTTCCATGCCCGGGCCGCGGAAGCTCGCACCCGAGGACCGGTTGGCCTTGTCGTAGCTGCTCTTGAAGATGAAGGGAATGCCGAGCGCGGAGGTGATCTCCTTCAGCTGCCCCGCCACGTCCATCTGCAATTGCTCGGACTCGACGACGCAGGGGCCGGCAATCAGAAAAAACGGCCTTTGCAGGCCGATGTCGAATCCACAGAGTTTCATCGGATTACGCCACGACCTTCAGCGGCGGCTTCGCGGTCTTGCCTTGCGCCTGGTGTTCGCACGCGGCCTTGATGTAGGAGTTGAAGAGCGGGTGGCCGTCCCACGGCGTGGACTTGAACTCCGGGTGGAACTGCACGCCCATGAACCACGGGTGCACGTCCTGCGGCAGCTCGACGATCTCGGTGAGGTGCTCGCGCTGCGTCAGCGCGGAGATCACAAGGCCGCTCTCGCGCAGCTTGTCGAGGTACTTGACGTTCGCTTCGTAGCGGTGGCGATGGCGCTCGTCCACCACGTCGCCGTAGATCTTGTGCGCGAGCGTGCCGCGCGCCACGTCGGACTTCTGCGCGCCCAGGCGCATCGTGCCGCCGAGGTCGGACGTCTCGGTGCGCTTTTGCAGCGTGCCGTCGCGGTCTTCCCACTCGGTGATCAGCGCGATCACCGG
>DATBPW010000123.1:0-14765 GCA_036561125.1 Ramlibacter sp.
AATGGGCTACGAGCAGATGACGCCGATCCAGGCGCAGGCCATTCCCGTCGTGCTCACGGGCCGCGACGTCATGGGCGCCGCGCAGACCGGCACCGGCAAGACCGCGGCCTTCTCGCTGCCGCTGCTGCAGCGGCTCCTGAAGCACGAGAACTCGTCGACGTCGCCCGCCCGCCATCCGGTGCGTGCGCTGGTGCTGCTGCCCACGCGCGAACTCGCGGACCAGGTCGCGCAGCAGGTGAAGATGTACGCGCAGCACACGAACCTGCGCAGCACCGTGGTGTTCGGCGGCATCGACATGAAGCCGCAGACGGCGGAACTCAAGCGCGGCGTCGAAGTGCTCGTCGCCACGCCGGGGCGGCTGCTCGACCACATCGAGGCGAAGAACGTCGTCCTGAACCAGGTCGAATACGTCGTGCTCGACGAAGCCGACCGCATGCTCGACATCGGCTTCCTGCCCGACCTGCAACGCATCCTGTCGTTCCTGCCCAAGCAGCGCACCACGTTGCTGTTCTCCGCGACGTTCTCGCCGGAGATCAAGCGGCTTGCCGGCAGCTACCTGCAGGACCCGATCACCGTCGAAGTGGCCCGGCCGAACCAGGAAGCGTCGACGGTCGAACAGCATTTCTACAGCGTGGGCGACGACGACAAGCGCCGCGCCCTCAAGCAGATCGTGCGGCAGCGCGGCCTGTCGCAGGCCTTCGTGTTCGTGAACAGCAAGCTCGGGTGCGCGCGCCTCGCGCGCTCGCTGGAGCGCGAGGGGCTCAAGACCACGGCGCTGCACGGCGACAAGAGCCAGGACGAGCGGCTGAAGGCCCTGGCGGCGTTCAAGGCGGGCGAAGTCGACCTGCTCGTGGCCACCGACGTCGCGGCGCGTGGCCTGGACATCAAGGACGTGCCGGCCGTCTTCAATTTCGACGTGCCGTTCAACTCCGAGGACTACGTGCACCGCATCGGCCGCACGGGCCGCGCGGGCGCGTCCGGGCTGGCCGTGACGTTCGTGACGCCGCAGGACGCGCGCCTCGTCGGCGACATCGAGAAGCTGCTCAAGCGCAAGGTCGAGATCGAACCCGTCGAATTCGACGAGGACCGGCCCCGCGGGCGCATCAACGACGGGCGCCGCGCGTGGCGCGAACGCGACTCCGACGAAGTGCGCGAATCGCGCGACCGGCCGCCGCGCCGCGAAGAGCGCGCGCCGTCCGACCCGTTCTTCGACAAGCCCTACGAGGAAGCGCCCGCGAGCGAGACGGCGCCCGCGTGGGAAAGCGCCGCCAGGCAGGCGGCCCCGCGCGTGTCGGGCAACATCAAGCCCAAGCGCAAGGTCGCGGCGCTGTTCAAGTCTTCCTGACGGCGGCGGCCCTCAGTGGCCGTGGGCGAGTTCTTCCAGGATCGGGCAATCGGGCCGTTCGTCGCCGCTGCAGCAGTGCACCAGGTGCTGCAGCGTCTTGCGCATGGCGGCCATCTCCGCCATCTTGGCATCGAGCTGCGAGAGATGGTGCTGCGCGATCTTCTTGACGTTGGCGCTGGAGCGGCGCTGGTTCTGCCATAGCTTGAGCAGTTCCGCGATCTCCACCATCGAGAAGCCCAGGTCGCGCGAGCGGCGGATGAAGCGCAGCGTGTGCACTTCGCGCTCGGCGTACTGCCGGTAGCCCGAGTCCGTGCGCGCCACGGCGGGCAGCAGCCCGAGCGATTCGTAGTGCCGCACCATCTTGGCGGACACGCCCGAGAGCTTCGCGGCTTCACCGATGTTCATCTCGCAATCCCTTTCCAGCGGCGCAAGGTCAGCGCATTGGTCACCACGCTCACGCTCGACATCGCCATCGCCGCGCCGGCGATCACGGGGCTGAGCAGCCCGAATGCGGCGAGCGGGATGCCGATCACGTTGTACACGAAGGCCCAGAACAGGTTCTGCCGGATCTTCGCGTAGGTGCGGCGCGAAATGTCGATCGCGTCCGCGACGAGCGCCGGCTCGCCGCGCATCAGCGTGATGCCCGCCGCGTGCATCGCGACGTCGGTGCCGGTGGACATCGCGATGCCCACGTCGGCGGCGGCGAGTGCGGGCGCGTCGTTGATGCCGTCGCCCACCATCGCGACGAGTTCGCCGGCTTTCTTCAGGTCGACGACGGCCTGCGCCTTCTCCTCGGGCAGGATCTCCGCGCGGAAGTCCGCGATCCCGAGTTGCTTCGCCACCGACGCCGCGCTGCCCGAGTTGTCGCCCGTGAGCAGGATGGAGCGCACGCCTTGCTCGCGCAGCGAGGCGATTGCCTGCGCGGCATGCGGCTTGACCGTGTCGCCGAATGCGAGCAGGCCGAGCAGCTTCGGCGCCGCGCCTGCCTGCGCAACCCACGATACCGTGCGGCCTTCGCGCTGCAATTGCTGCGCGCGCGATTCGAGCGGCGCGAGGTCCACGCCGAGTTCGCCCATCAGTCGCGCGCTGCCCAGCCGCAGCTCGCGGCCGTCCACCTGCGCCGACACGCCGCGTCCGGCGATCGCCGTGACGCCGCTCGCACGCGCGAATGCGACGCCTTCTTCCTTGGCCGCTTCGATTACTGCGCGCGCGAGGGGGTGTTCGCTGCCCCACTGGATCGCGGCGCTCGCCGCAAGCAGCGCACGCCGGTCGCCGTCCGGCGCATCGCACGCGACCAGTCGCGGCTTGCCTTCGGTCAACGTGCCGGTCTTGTCGAACGCGACGATGCGGATTGCGTGCGCGATCTCCAGCGCTTCGGCATCCTTGATCAGGATGCCGTGGCGCGCGGCCACACCGGTGCCCGCCATGATCGCCGTCGGCGTAGCGAGGCCCAGCGCGCAAGGGCAGGCGATCACGAGGACGGCGACCGCGTTGAGCAGCGCCGCTTCCCAGTCGCCTGACACCAGGCCCCAGGCGACGAGCGTCACGAACGCGATACCGATGACGACCGGCACGAACACTTCGCTCACCTTGTCGACCAGCCGCTGGATCGGCGCCTTGCCGGCCTGCGCCGATTCCACGAGCCGCACGATGCGCGCGAGCGTCGTCTCCGCGCCGATCGCCGTGGTGCGAACCGCCAGCAGGCCTTGCGCATTGACCGCGCCACCGGTGACGCGGCTGCCTTCGTGCTTCGCCACCGGCAGGCTTTCGCCGGTGATCAGCGATTCGTCCACTTCGCTTGCGCCTTCGAGCACCACGCCGTCGACCGGGATGCGCTCGCCGGGGCGCACGACGACGACATCGCCGACGGTCACTTGCGCGATCGGCACTTCCACCTCGGCCTCACCGCGACGCACGCGCGCGACTTCGGGCCGCAGCGCGTTCAGCGCGCGAATGGCTTCGGTCGTCTGCCGCTTCGCGCGCGCTTCGAGCCATTTGCCGAGCAGCACCAGCGTGATGACGACGGCGGATGCTTCGAAGTAGAGATGCGCCATGCCATCGCTGCCGTGGCGGACCAGCAGGTAGACGCTGAGGCCGTACGCGGCCGATGTGCCCAGCGCCACCAGCAGGTCCATGTTGCCGGTGCGTGCCTTCAAGGCTTTCCAGCCCGCGCGGTAGAAGCGCCCGCCCAGCCAGAACTGCACGGGCGTCGCGAGCGCGAATTGCCACCAGCCGGGCAGCGCCCAGTCCGCGCCGAACAGCATGCCGATCATCGGCAGGAACAGCGGCAGCGACAGCAGCGCGGCGACCGCCACCGGCCACCAATGCGCCTGCACGGGTTCCTTGCGCTGCGCATCGCCGAGTTCGTAGCCCGCCTTCTCGATCGCGGTGCGCATCGTGTTGATCCGCAGGGACGGATCCGCCTTCACGCTCGCGACCTCGGTCGCGAGGTTCACCGTCGCGGCGTGCACGCCCGGCACTTTCGACAACGCCTTTTCCACCCGCATCGCGCAGGTGGCGCAAGTCATGCCCTCGATGGGCAGGGTCCAGTCGGTATCCATGGCGGCAGTGTGAACCTTGCCACCGTGTCAATGTCAAGGCGGCGGCGGCTTGACTTTCCCACCGTGGGAAGGTCTAGAGTCACCCTAAGCGTTTCAAGGAGAACCCGATTGATCCAGTTCAACATCCCCCAAATGAGTTGCGGCCATTGCGTCAAGGCCGTGACCCAGGCCGTGCATGAGGTCGACCCGAAAGCCCATGTGGACGTGGACCTGCAGAGCAAGCACGTCAACGTCGACACCCAGGCCGACCGCAGCAAGATCGTGCAGGCGCTGGCCGAAGCGGGCTACCAGCCCGCCTGAGTCATTCGCCGGGAGGCTGCGCCTGCTCGCACTCGACCTGCATGAGCTCGTGGTCGCCCGTGGGTGACAGCTGCAGTGCCGACAGGCAACCGCCCCAGACGCAGCCGGTGTCCAGTGCGATCAAGTCCGGCCGGCGCAGGTAACCCAGCGTCGACCAGTGGCCGAACGCGATCGTGTCGCCGGCCGTCTGGCGGCCGGGCACATCGAACCACGGCAGCGTGCCGGGCGGCGCCTGGTCCGGCCGGCCTGTCGCCTTCAGGTGCATCACGCCATCGGCCGTGCAAAAGCGCAGCCGCGTGAGCGCGTTGACGATCACGCGCAGCCTCGCGTGGCCCTGCAGCGAATCGCTCCACTGCGCGGGCTCGTTGCCGTACATGTGGCCAAGGAAATCCGTGAGCCGCGGCCCGCGCACCACATCCTCCACCTCGCCGGCGAGCCGCATGACTTGCGCGGCGTCCCATTGCGGCAGCACGCCGCCGTGGACCATCAGGAGGCCGTGCTCGCGCAGCGCCATGCGCTGTGAGCGCAGCCAGTCGAGCATCGCCGCGCGATCGGGCGCGTGCAGGATCGCGTCCATGGTGTCGTTGGCATGCGGCGCGCGATGGCCGAGCGCGACGGCGAGCAGGCTGAGGTCGTGGTTGCCCAGCAGCGACACGGCCGAGGCGCCGTACCCCATCAGCCGGCGCAACACCGAATCCGACTCGGGCCCGCGATTGACGAGGTCGCCCAGGAAATACACCGTGTCGCGGCTCGGCGAGAAGGCGATTTTTGCCAGCAGCCGCCCCAAGGCCGAGTCGCAGCCCTGCACGTCCCCGATCAGATAAAGTGCCATCGTGTCCGATTCTCCCACCCGCTAAGTGGATGTCCTGCTGATCGCCGTGCTCACGCTGCTCAACGGCGTGTTCGCCATGTCCGAGATGGCGATCGCGTCGAGCCGCAAGGCCCTGCTGCTTTCCATGGCCGAGGACGGCGATCGCGGCGCGATGGCCGCACTGCGCCTGATGGAGCACCCCACGCAGTTTCTCTCGACCGTGCAAGTCGGGATCACCGCGACGGCCATCCTGAACGGCATCGTCGGCGAGTCGATCTTCAGCGCGTCGCTGGCGCACTGGTTCGAGGGCTTCGGCCTGGCGCCGCGCCCGGCGGGAACCATCGCCACGGCGCTCGTCGTCGCGGCGATCACCGCCATCACCATCGTGCTCGGCGAACTGGTGCCCAAGCGCATCGGCCAGCTCAATCCGGAACAGGTCGCGCGCCGGTGCGCGCGGCCGATGGCGCTGCTGGCGCGCATCGCGGGGCCGGTCGCGGTGACGCCGCTCA
This sequence comes from Ramlibacter sp., assembly GCA_036561125.1. Classification (GTDB taxonomy): domain Bacteria; phylum Pseudomonadota; class Gammaproteobacteria; order Burkholderiales; family Burkholderiaceae_C; genus Ramlibacter. The sequence continues at coordinate 5,527 of DATBPW010000123.1, forward strand.
CGAAGACGACGCAGGCGATCCTGAAGCTGCTGCGCATCGACGTCACGCGCGGCCGCGGCATGACGGAGGAAGAGATCGCGCACAGCCTCGAGGAAGGCGTGGACGCCGGCGTGATCGAGCAGCACGAGCACCAGATGGTGCAGAACGTGTTCCATCTCGACGACCGGCCGCTCACGTCGATGATGGTGCCGCGCTCGGACATCGAATGGCTCGACGCGGGCCTGACGCCCGTGGGCTGCATCGCGCGCATCGCGAGCGGCGACGCGCATTCCTGGTACCCGGTCTGCCGCGGCTCGCTCGACGACGTCGTCGGCATGGTGAGCGTCGCCGTGCTGCTCGGCAAGCGCGACGACGACCGCACGACGCTCGACCAGCTCGCTTCGGCCGCGATCTTCGTGCCCGAGACGCTCACCGGCATGGAGCTGCTCGAGCAGTTCCGCGCGAAGTCGGGCCGCATGGTGTTCGTGGTCGACGAGTACGGCGTGGTGCAAGGGCTGATGACGCCGCACGATTTGCTCGAGGCGATCACGGGCGAGCTCAAGCCGCATGCGAACGTCCAGGCGTGGGCGACGCAGCGCGACGACGGCTCGTGGCTGCTCGATGGGCTCATGCCCGTGTCCGAACTGAAAGCGCGCCTGGAGATCCGGGACTTGCCCGGGGAGGACCGCGGCCTGTACAACACGCTCGCCGGCCTGCTCATGACCGAGAGCGGGCGCTTGCCCGCGACGGGCGAGCGCATCGACGTCGCGCAGTGGCGCTTCGAGGTGGTCGACCTCGACGGCAAGCGCATCGACAAGGTCCTGGCCTCGCACGCGCCGCGCGCCGAGCTGTACGAAGTCGAATCGCCCGGCTGAACGCGCGCAAGAAGGGAAGACGGAAAGTGTCCGACGCCATCTACTACGAAAAGCCGGTGCTGCTCGACCGCGAGAAGCACAAGCGCCTGCGCGTGCGGCCGAGCGCGAACTTCGCGTTCACGCGCAACGCGAATTCGGTGTTCCTCACCGGTGTGGAATTCAGCGAGGCGATGAAGGAATTCGCCATCGTGTTCACGCGCGCGGGCAACGGGCCCGTCGTGCCCGTGGCGATGCTGGGCCTGCGCGCACGCGAGAACCTGTTCGTCACCGATGACGACGAATGGGACGCCGGCTACATTCCCGCGTTCGTGCGCCGCTACCCGTTCGTGCTGGCGCAGGTCGCGGGCGAGCGGCTTGCAATGTGCATCGACGAGGCCTGCGGCGGCTTCAACCTGAAGGAAGGCGAGGCGCTGTTCGACGAGAGGGGCGCGAACACGCCGTTCCTCGCGAACGCGGTGGAATTCCTCGAGCGCTACCAGGCCGAGTTCACGCGCACCGAAGTGTTCTGCCAGCGCCTCGAGCGCGCCGGCCTGCTGCGCCAGATGGATGCGAAAGCGGACCTGAAGGACGGCCGCTCGTTCACCGTGAGCGGCCTGATGGTGGTCGACGAGCAGAAGCTCATGACCTTGCCCGATGCGATCGCGCTGTCGCTGTTCCGCGCCGGCGAGCTGCACCTCGTGGCGATGCACCTCGCGTCGCTGTCGAACATGAAGAAGCTGGCGGACCGGCTCGCGCGGCGCGCGCCGGCGATGGAGCCCGCGCCGAAACCGGCGTGATCAGGACGAGGGCGCGAACTTCGAGGTGTCGACCACGTCCAGTTCGCCGCGCGCGACCAGCAGCTCCAGCAACTCGTCGACGGCGGCGGTGCGCAGGTTCGCATGGCGGTCGATCCATTCGCGGCTGACGGGGCGGCTGCTCATCACCGACAGTGCGCGCAGCACGCCGGCCGTGCGCAGCGCATCGGGCAGGCGCTCGGGCCAGCGGCGCAGGCGATAGGCGAGCACGACCGGCACCCGGGGCGAGGCGCGCATCGTGCTGAATGTCGGAATCCGCATGCCGCAACTTTGCCTGCGCGCGGCGCCGCGCGTCTAAGCCGTTGCGTCGAATGACTAGGTCGATTGCCTAAGCAGCGCGACGGTGCCGATGCCCAGTGCCGTGCAGGCGAACGAGCCGAGCGTGTGGACCAGCGCGATCGTCAGCGCCGGGAGCACGTGCCCGTTCTGGAGTTCGGTCACGACCTCGGCGGAAAACGTCGAGAAGGTCGTGAGGCCGCCGAGGAAGCCGGTGATGACGAAGAGGCGCACTTCGGGCGGCATGTCGGGCCGGTTCGTGAAGAACGCGATCGCGACGCCGATGAGGTAGCCGCCGATCAGGTTGGCGAGCAGCGTGCCGACCGGCAGCAGCGGATGCGTGGGATTGAAGCGCACGGCCAGCACCCACCGCAGCAGGGCGCCGATCGCAGCGCCGGCGGAAATGGAAACGATGGAACCGAGCATGCAGCCATTGTATTGAGCGTCTTTACAAGGCCGAAACGCAACGCCCACTTATCATCACGGGTCTTCCCCTCGAAGCTTTCGCGATGTCCATGGTCTCCCTGGCGCTGCGGCGCCCGTACACGTTCATCGTCATGGCGATGCTGATCGTGCTCGCGACGCCGCTGGTGCTGCGGAACATGGCCACCGACATCTTCCCGGAGATCAACATCCCGGTGGTGTCGATCATCTGGAACTACAACGGCCTGCCGGCGCAGGAGATGGGGCAGCGCATCGCCTCGTCGTCCGAGCGCAGCCTGACCACGCTGGTGTCCGACATCGAGCACATCGAGTCGACCTCGCTGCCGGGCATCGCGATCATCAAGGTCTTCTTCCAGCCGAACGCGAACATCCAGACCGCGCTCGCGCAGGTGGTCGCGGGCGTGCAGGTGCAGGTGCGCCAGCTGCCGCCCGGCATCACGCCGCCGCTCGTGATCAAGTATTCCGCGTCGAGCATCCCGGTCGTGCAACTCGCGCTGTCGAGCGCGACGCTGCCGGAGCAGGCCGTGTTCGACGCGGCGATCAACGCGCTGCGTCCCCAGCTCGTCACGATCCCGGGCGTCGCCATTCCCTACCCGTACGGCGGCAAGATCCGCGTGATCTCGGTCGACCTCGACATGCAGGCGCTGCAGTCGCACGGCATGTCACCGGCGGACGTGGTGAACGCGATCAACACGCAGAACCTGATCCTGCCCTCGGGCACTGCCAAGATCGGCAGCACCGAATACACGGTGCGCATGAACGGCTCGCCGGACGCGATCTCGGGCCTCAACGATCTGCCGGTGCACACGGGCAACGGCGCGACCACTTACCTGCGCGACGTGGCCTATGTGCGCGACGGCTTCCAGCCGCAGACCAACGTGGTGCGCCAGAACGGCCAGCGCGGCGTGCTGCTGTCCATCCTGAAGAACGGCGGCGCGTCCACGCTGGACATCGTGAAGAACCTGTACGCCATGCTGCCGCAGGCCGTGCAGCAGATGCCTGCCGACATCAAGGTGACGCCGCTGTTCGACCAGTCGATTTTCGTCAAGGCGGCGATCAAGGGCGTCGTCGCCGAGGCGTTGATCGCCGCGCTGCTGACGGCGGCGATGGTGCTGGTGTTCCTGGGCAACTGGCGCAGCACGCTGATCATCGCGATCACGATCCCGCTGTCGATCCTGGCGTCGATCCTCGCGCTGTTCGCGCTGGGCGAGACGCTCAACATCATGACGCTCGGGGGGCTGGCGTTGTCCGTCGGCATATTGGTCGACCAGGCGATCGTGACGATCGAGAACATCGAGCGCCACCTGCACCTGGGCAAGCCGCTGCGCGAGGCGATCGAGGTCGGCGCGGGCGAGATCGGCATTCCCGCCTTCGTGTCCACCCTGTGCATCTGCATCGTGTTCGTGCCGATGTTCTTCCTGTCGGGTGTGGCGCGCTTCCTGTTCGTGCCGCTGGCCGAAGCGGTGGTGTTCGCGATGATCGCGTCGTACTTCCTGTCGCGCTCGCTGGTGCCGACATTGGTCATGCTCATGATGCAGGACACGCACGAGGAACGCGCCGCGAGCAACAGCGTGCTGCAGCGGCTGTACCGCGCCTTCGATGGGCAGTTCGAGCGCCTGCGCCGCACCTACGCGCTGGCGCTCTCGACGCTGCTCGTGCAGCGCAAGCGCTTCGGCATCCTGTTCCTCGGGTTCTGCGTGCTGTCGCTCGGCCTCGTGCCGCTGCTCGGGCGCGACTTCTTCCCGACCGTGGACGCGGGGCAGATCCGCCTGCACTTCCGCGCGCCGACGGGCATCCGCATCGAGGAGACGGCGCGGCTGGCCGACGAAATCGAGGTCGCGATCCGCGAACTGGTGCCGCCGGGCGAGCTCGAGACCCTGCTGGACAACCTCGGCATCCCGAACAGCGGCATCAACCTGTCGTATTCGAACGCCGGCACGATCGGCACGCTCGACGGCGAGATCCTGCTGTCGCTGCGCGAAGGGCACCGGCCCACGACCCATTGGCAATCGGTGCTGCGCAGCGAATTGCCCAGGCGCTTCCCCGGCGTGGAGTTCTTCTTCCAGCCGGCCGACATCGTCACGCAGATCCTCAACTTCGGCCTGCCCGCCGCGGTGGACGTGCAGTTCACGGGCAACGACCTCGAGGGCAACGCGCAACTGGCGGCCCGGATCACGAAGGAGATCCGCAAGATCCCCGGCGCGGTCGACGCGCACGTGCACCAGCGCCTGGACGGCCCGGCCGTGAACCTGCAGATGGACCGCACGCGCATGCAGCAGATGGGACTGAGCGCGACCAACGTCGGGCAGAACGTGCTCATCGCGCTGTCGGGCAGTTCGCAAACCGCGCCCGCGTTCTGGCTCAATCCGCAGAACGGCGTCGTCTACAACATCGTCGTGCAGACGCCGCAATACCTCGTCGATTCGATCGACTCGCTGCTCAACATCCCGGTCGCCGGCGGCAACGGCAACACCAGCGGCACCCGTGAACCGCAGTTGCTCGGCAACCTGGTCCAGGCCCAACCCGGCCGGCAGCTGCCGATCGTCTCGCGCTACAACATCGCGCCGGCCATCGACGTGTTCGTGAGCGTGCAGGGCACCGACCTCGCGAGCGTCGCGGCGAAGGTGCGGACGCTTGTCGACGACATGCGCCCCCAGCTCAAGCGCGGCAACACCATCACCTTGCGCGGGCAAGTGCAGACGATGCAGTCGTCGTTCGCCGGCCTGCTGGTCGGGCTCGCGATGGCGATCGTGCTGGTGTACCTGCTGTGCGTGGTCAATTTCCAGTCGTGGATCGACGCGGCCATCATCATCGCCGCCTTGCCCGCGGCGCTCGCCGGCATCGCGTGGATGCTGTTCATCACGGCGACGACGATGAGCGTGCCTGCGCTCACCGGCGCGATCATGACGATGGGCGTGGCGACGGCGAACAGCATCCTGGTGGTCGCGTTCGCGCGGCAGCAGCGCGAACTCGGCGCGACGCCGCTGGCGGCGGCCCTCGAAGCGGGCGCGACGCGCATGCGCCCGGTGCTCATGACGGCGCTGGCGATGATCATCGGCATGATCCCGATGGCGCTGGGCCTCGGCGAAGGCGGCGAGCAGAACGCACCGCTCGGCCGCGCCGTGATCGGCGGCCTGATGTTCGCCACGGTTTCCACATTGCTGTTCGTGCCCGTGGTCTATGCCGGCGTGCACGAAGCGCTGGCGCGCCGCGCCCTATCGCGCCGCCCGCCCGCGCTGCCGGGCTCTGCGCAACCGCAAGAAGGTTGACCCGATGTCGCACGAAAGCCATTCGCAACTCGCGATTCACTCCGTCGAAGGAACGGACCCCGGGGAGTTGCTCAAGCGCAAGCAGGTCGCACGCCGCACGCGCATCGCCGCGGTCGTCGTCCTGGTGCTGCTGGCGGCCGGCGCGGCGCGCACGGTGGTCAGCCGCATGCTCGACGAGCGCACGCTGGAGCAGACGTCGGCCCAGAGCGCGATCCAGTACGTGAAGGTCGCGAAGGTGCAGTCCGCCGGCGAGGCGCAGGCGCTGAACCTGCCGGGCAGCCTGCAAGGCTACGTGCAGGCGCCGGTGTCCGCGCGCGCGGGCGGCTACCTGCGGCGCTGGACCCAGGACATCGGCAGCCGCGTGCGGCAGGGCGAGCTGCTCGCCGAGATCGAAACGCCGGAACTGGACCAGCAGCTGTCGCAGGCGATCGCCGCGCGCAACCAGGCCGCGGCGAGCCTCGAGCTCGCGAAGACGAGCGTCGACCGCTGGGAGCAATTGCGCAAGCGCGACGCCGTGTCGCAGCAGGAACTGGAAGAGCGCCGCAGCGCCTTCCTGCAGGCCAGGGCGAACCTCGCGGGCGCCGACGCGAACGTCGAGCGCTTGCGCCAGCTCGAAAGCTTCAAGCGCGTGGTCGCGCCGTTCGCGGGAGTGATCACGAAGCGCAATGTGGACATCGGCGACCTGATCGACAGCAACAAGCCGCTGTTCCTGCTGTCGCAGACCGACCCGCTGCGCGTGTACGTGAACGTGCCGCAGTCGTATGCGCACCTCGTCAAGCCGGGCCAGTCCGCGATCGTGACGCAGACCGAGCTGCGCGGCCGCACGTTCAAGGGCCAGGTGGTGCGCACGGCGTCGGCGATCGATGCCAGCACGCGCACGATGCAGGCCGAGATCAACTTGCCCAATCACGACGGCGCGCTGCTGCCCGGCGCGTTCGTGAACGTGGAGCTCGTGGCGGCGCCCAGCGGCACGCTCACCGTGCCCGCGAACGCGCTGCTGTTCCGCAGCAAAGGCACGTTCGTCGCGCGCGTGGATGGCTCCGGTATCGTGCACCTGCTGCCCGTGCGTGTCGGCCGCAACTACGGCGAGACGGTGGAAGTGCTGGACGGCCTGGAAGGCAGCGAGTCGCTGGTGCTGAACCCGGCCGATTCGATCGCCGAAGGCGACAAGGTGCAGGTCATGGGCGACGCGAAGACGGTGGCGTCCGCGCCGAAGGCCGCGAAGTGACGCGGCGCGCCGTGTTGCTCGCGCTGGCCGCGGCGCTGGGCGGCTGCGCCGTCGGGCCGAAGTACGAGCGGCCTGCCGTCGACGTGCCGGCGCAATGGAAGCTGGACCAGCCGTGGCGTGTCGCTCAGCCTGCCGATACGGCCGAGCGCGGCCCGTGGTGGCAGCGCTTCGGCGATGCGCAGCTCGATGCGCTGGAGGGCCAGGCGCTCGCGGCCAGCCCCACGTTGCAGGCGGCGACGGCGCGGCTCACGCAAGCGCGCGCGCAGGTCGACTTGTCGACGGCGGGCTTGTTCCCGCAGGTGTCGCTCGCCACGCGCGCGGCACGCCAGCGAATCTCCGCGAACCGGCCGCTGTCGAACTACGGCTCGCCGAATTTCTCGACCGTGCAGAACGACTTCACGCTGTCGTTCAACGTCGCGTACGAAGCGGACCTGTGGGGGCGCATTCGCGGCGGCGTCGAAGCGGCGCGCGCGTCGGCGCAGCAGACCGAGGCCGATTGGCAGAACGCACGGCTGGTGCTGACCACCGACGTCGCGGCGAACTACTTCAACCTGCGCGAACTGGACGTCGAGATGGACGTGCTCACGCAATCCATCGCGCTGCAGCGCCGCGCGCTCGAGCTCGCGAAGGCCAGGCACGATCTCGGCGCGACGTCGGGCCTCGACGTCGCGCAGCAGCAGGCGCTGCTGGACAGCACCTTGACGCAGGTGGACGTGGTCAAGCGGCAGCGCGACCAGTTCGAGCACGCGCTCGCGGCGCTGGTCGGCCGCCCCGCGCCGCTGTTCGCGCTGGCGCCGGAGGTGGCGGATCGCAGCGCGCCGCCCGTCGCGGTGGGCATCCCGTCGGACGTGCTGCAACGCCGGCCCGACGTGGCGTCGGCCGAGCGAGCGATGGCCCTGGCGAACGCGCAGATCGGCGTCGCGCGCGCCGCGTATTACCCGAGCTTCATCTTCGGCCCCGGCATCGGCGGCGAGTCGCGCATGGTGTCGTCGCTGTTCGACGCACCGAGCCTCGTGTGGTCGCTGGGCGTCAGCGCCATGCAACCGATCTTCGACGCGGGCAAGACCGACGCGAACGTGCGCATCGCGCAGGCCGGCTACCAGCTCTCGGTGGCGAATTACAAGCGCGCCGTGCTCACCGCATTCCAGGAGGTCGAGGACGGCATCACGGGCAGCGCCGCGCTCGATCGCGCGGTGGCGCAAGCGCGGCTTGCCGTTGCGAGCGCCGACAAGGTGCTGCAGATCGCGAACGACCGCTACGAAGGCGGCGCGACGTCGTTCTCCGACGTGATCATCGCGCAGCAATCACTGCTCGCGGCGCAGCGCCAGCTCGCGCAACTGACGGGCCTGCGCATGCTCGTCGCGGTGTTCCTGGTGAAGGCGCTCGGCGGCGACTGGTCCGCGCCGCCGCCGGCGTAAGAACCCCGGTTTCCGCGATCAGCGGCAGCCCATCGTCGCGGCCGCACTGTTGCCGACGTTGCCCGCGGCCGCGGAGTTCGTCGTACTGGCGCTGCTGCCGAGAGTCCCCGAATTGTTGACGCTCGTCGACGGCGGCCCGCCCATCGCGGTGGTGCCGGTGGACGGCGTCGTGCTCAGGCTGCTGCCCGGCGCGGTCGGTCCCGCGAGCGCACCGGACGTGCTGCCGCTCGTCGAACCCGGCGTCGTCGTGCTGGCCACGGCACCCGTGCCCGGTGCAATGGGTGTCATCGAACTCGGGCCCGTGCTGCCGACGGTCGACGAGCCGAGCGTGGATGAGGGCAGCGTGGACGAGCCCAGTGTCGACGAGCTGCTGGTCGAGCCGCATGGCGCGCTCACGCCGGGGCTCAAGTTCTGCGCGAATGCCGCGGTGGCGCACGCGGCGACGGCAGCCGCGATCGACAGTTGTGCCAATGACTTCATGAGTTTCTCCTTCGAGTGTGTGCACCCGTTGGAGCCGATGCCCCGCTCCGCGTTCAGTGTGCGGAGGCCGTCACGCGGATTCCGCGAATCTGTCCTACTTCCTTCGAGGCCGGCGGGCGCGGGTACCTCTGCGGATCGAAGCGATGCAGCAGTTCGGCTTCGCGCGCGCGCGCAAGAGCCACGTTCGCGAGCTTCACGTGGCCGAAGCCGCGCATCGACAGCGGCAGCGCGGCGATGTCGCACGCAAGCTTCAGCCGTTCGGCGCCGAGCTGCGATGCAACCTCGTCGATGCGCGCGCGATACGACGCGACGAGCTCGCGCTCCATGCGCCGCTCCTGCGTGCGCCCGAAGAAGTCCAGTGCGGTGCCGCGCAGGTGCCGGCCGTGCGCCAGCAGCCTCAGCGCCGGCATCAGCCAGCCGCCGAGGCGGATCTTCTTCGGCGACTGGCCGTTCTTCGAGCGGCTGAGCGCCGGCGG
>DATBPW010000124.1:0-2379 GCA_036561125.1 Ramlibacter sp.
GTTCGAAGGGCGTCCCGCGATGGCGGGCGCCCAGGCGGGCACCGGCGCGATGGCCGGCCCGGCGCAGGGCGGCGTCGCGGTGCAAGGCGACCAGAACGCGGGGCTGGCGCTGCGCGCGCCCAAAGGCCTGCGCGACATGCCTCAAGGCACGGTCGACCCGGCCGCGGACGCGGTCGCGGTGAATCACGCGGTGAAAGACAACAAGGACGTCGTGCCGAAGGACAGCAGCTTCGCGCCGCAGCAGCGCAGCGCTGCACGCAAAGTCAAGCGCGCGGCGAAGAACGTGCGCCGGCAATCGCACCACGGCGTCGCGACGATTCAATAAGCGCGCTTCGCCTTCGCCAGGTCCTTCACGAACGCCGCGAACGCCGCGTGCCGGTCTTCCGGATCGCCGCGCAGCAGCGCGGACGGGTGCAGCGTGATCAGCACCTTGCGCCCGTCGTCGCGTTCGAGCCAGTGGCCGCGCTCGGCCATCACCGGCACCTTGCGCCCCATCAACGCCAGCGCCGCCGTCGACCCCAGCGCGACGAGGGCCTGAGGCTGCACGATCGCGATCTCGTCGTCGAGCCAGTGGTGGCACGCGGCGACCTCGCGCTGGTTCGGCGTCTTGTGGATGCGCCGCTTGCCGCGCAGCTCGAACTTGAAATGCTTCACCGCATTCGACACGAACACCTGCGCGTGCGGAATGCCGGCCTCTTCGAGCGCACGCGCGAGGAGCTTGCCCGACGGACCGATGAAGGGATGGCCCTGCCGGTCCTCCTGGTCACCGGGCTGCTCGCCGACGAGCATGAGCTTGGCCTTCGTGTTGCCCTCGCCGATCACCGACTGCGTGGCGAACTCGCCGATCGGGCATTCGCGGCAACGCAGGGTCGCCGCTTTCAACGCCTCGAGTGACGTGATCCCGGCAACCGCACTCGTCACGGTGCGATCACCGCCGTTGCATCGTTGACCGCGATCGCGTGCTCGCCGAACACGCGTCGGTACGCGGCCGGCCAGTCCAGCGCGGGCGCTTGCGAGCGTGGCAGGCCGCTCGCGAAATGCAGCTTGATGCCGTCGTACTCGACACTGCACTGCGGCGTGAAGATCACCCAGCGCGCCGAAGGCACGCGGCGCGCGAACCACGGCGCGACCGCTTCGACGATGTGGTGTGCCGGTTCGTAGAAGGCCATCGCGACCGGCTGCGCCGCGCCGGCGTCGACGTCGCGGAACTGGATGAACGTCTTCATCTTGTGGATGTCGCGCCGCACGGCCTGGGCCATCTGGTGCGCGTGCATCATGTCCGGGTCGATCGCGTCGTTCCGCAGCGCCGGCTCGTACACCAGGCGCCACAGCAATCGATAGAGCAGCGCGAAGCGATCGGGGTCGTGATGCAGGACGACGACTTCGCACAGGCGCAGGAACGACGCGGGCACGATCGCCGACGCTGCCTTCGGCACGCCGCGTCCACCGCGATCGGCGGCCGCCGACGGGTCGATGAAGAAGTCGGCGTTCTGCGCCTGCGCGGTCTGCCAGCGCACGTCGTCGGGCGGCACCTGGTGCGCCAGCAGCGCGCGTGCTTCCTCGCGGAAACCCGCCAGGTCCGTCTCGCTCGCCAGGCGCGCGTCCATGCTCATGCCCCGTACCCCCGCATCCGCGGCGTGCGCAGCTTCTGCTTCGCGTGGATCTCCATCAGCAGGTACAGCACCGCGGCGATGATGAGCGGCAGGATGTAGTACAGCGCGCGGTAACCGAGCAGCGCGCCGATCAACTGCTCCTGCGGCAGCACGTGCGCCAGCAGCGCGACGAACACGAACTCGAACACGCCCAGGCCCGCGGGCACGTGCGCGATCACGCCGGCGATGGCGCCGATCAGCAGCACGGTGAGCACGTCGACGAACGCGATGCGCTGGCCCAGCAGCACCCAGATGATCGCAGCCATCAGCGACCAGTTGATCATCGAGATCGCGTACTGCAACAGCGCCATCTTCACGGGCGGCAGGTAGATCTCGTGCCCGCGCCAGTTCCACGTGTGGTTGCCCCAGTACACGCACGCGGCGATGTAGCCGATGGAGATCGCGACCAGCAACGCGCCGACCCATTGCAGCCCGTGGTTGCCCATGTGCCAGGCCGGCGGCAGCTGCAGCGGATGCACGAGGAACAGCAAGCCGGCGAGCAGCTTGTAGCCGAGCCAGTTGGTGAGCAACGCCATCGACACGACGCGCGTGATCACGCCGTTCTTCAAGCCGAGGCGCGAATACAAGCGGTAGCGGAACCCGACGCCGCCCACGACCGAGCCGATGCACAGAGTGAACGCGTAGCTGACGAACGTCACCACCATCACCGTCGGTGTGGGCAGCGTGTGGCCGGTGTAGCGCCGCCCGATCAGGTCGTAAGTGCTGT
>DATBPW010000125.1:0-9378 GCA_036561125.1 Ramlibacter sp.
ACCCGCAGGTGCTTGGCTTGCGATGATGTGCAGCATGTCGTCGGTCTCGCCGCGGCCGTCATCGTGCGCTCCTTGCGATGCGCCCACGCCGCGGAAATTGAAGCGCAGCGACCGCCAGCCCGCCTGCACGAACGCGCGCGCCAGCGTCTGGACGACCTTGTTTTCCATCGTGCCCCCGAACAGCGGATGCGGATGCGCGACCACCGCGGTGCCGCGCACGACGACGCCGTCACCGGGTTCGTCGCGCAGCATTTCGATGATGCCCGCCGGCCCATCGATGCGCAGCCGCTTGGTCTGCAGGTTCATCGGCCGAGGTGCGGCGGCGTGACGAGGCGCTCGACGATGCGTCCGTTCTTCAGGTGCGACTCGACGATCTCGTCGATGTCCTGCTCGTCGACGTACGTGTACCAGACCGCCTCCGGATACACCACGCACACCGGCCCGCCCTGGCAGCGGTTCATGCAGCCCGCCTGGTTGACGCGCACGCCGCCGGGCGCGGCCAGGCCTTCCTGCTTCACTTTGGCCTTGCAGCGGTCGTACATGCCGCGCGCCCCGTGTGGCGCGCAGGACACCTCGCCATTGGTGCGCTCGTTGAGGCAGAAGAAGATGTGGTGCTTGTAGTACGACGGAGCCGGCGCGGTCATCGCACGATTCTAGGGGCCGCGTCCGCGCGCGAGACGCGCACCAGCACATACGCCAGGGCCGCGTAAGGCCACAGCCAGCCGAGCCACTGCGCGAGGCCGTAGAAGCTGATGAAGCGGCCCTGCTCCCAGGTCTGCAACGTGTGCGCGAAGTACGCACTGGCCGGCGCCTGATTCAGCACACTCAGGTTCAGCACGAGCGCGAGCAGCACGACGGCGGCGCACGCGCGCCGCGGCACCGGCAGGAACACCAGCGCGAGCAGCACCGCCAGCCCGACGCCGACTTGCACCGGCTGGCTGAGCCACGCCCAGGCATGCGTCGGCCCCCAACTCAAGGCCGCCGACAACGCCGTCGTGGCAAGGCCGACGGTGATCATCACCGCCGCGAACGCCACGCGAAAGCCGAGCGAGCGGATGACGGTGTAGCCGAGCAGGCAGGGCACGAGCGCCCCCAGCGTCACGCACATCAGCTCCGCGGCGGGCACCAGCGGCTGCAGCTCGACGTCGCGCACCGGCAGCCATTCGAGGAACGGCGTGTCGGTGAGCCAGTCGCCCAGTCCGGCCTCGAGACGCTCGAGCACCTGGCCCAAGCCGAATGGCACGGACGCGGGAAACAGCAGCGCGAAGGGCCACAGCGCCAGCAGCACGAGGGCGCCGCGCGCATCGTCGACGAACCAGCGCCCGCGCAAGCGGCTCCAGCGCACGATCACCCCGGCCCACTCGAGGCCCGCTGCCACCAGCGCGCCGGCCAGCGCGCCCAGCGAGTTCAGCGCGAAGTCGACGTTCGACGGCACGCGCGACGGCAGGTACGTCTGCAGCGACTCCATCGAGAACGACAGCAGCGCCGACGACACGGCCGCGATCGTCACGGCTGCGGCTTTGCCCGCCGGCGCGGAACCCGGATTGGCACGCCTGAGGACACTCAGCGCAATGAGGAAGCCGAGCGGCATGTAGCCGAGCACGTTCGCCATGAGGTCGAACACCGTCCAGTACTTCGGCCACGGACTGGCGATGAAGGCCCAGAACGCGACACCCTGGTCACGCCAGCCGGTGAACGGGTACAGGCTCGCGTAGACGATCAGCGCGACATAGGCCTGCGACAACGGCCAGGCGGCGGTCTTGCGCATCGCGGCCTAGAACGGCTTGACGACGACGAGCACCACCGCGGCGACGAACAGCAGCAGCGGCAGCTCGTTGAACCAGCGGAACCACACGTGGCCGCGCGCGTTCGTTCCCGCTTCGAAGCGCTTGAGCACGCGCGCGCACACGGCCTGGTAGGCGATCGCGAGGATCACGACGCCGAGCTTCGCGTGCATCCAGCCCGCGCCGCTGCCGACGCCGAAGCCGAGCCACAGCCACAGGCCGAGCGCCAGCGCGGGAATCGCGATGATCGTCATGAAGCGCAGGAGCTTGTGCGACATGAGCAGCAGGCGCGCGCGCTCCGCCTCCGACCCCGGCGGGACCATCGCAAGGTTCACGAAGATGCGCGGCAAATAAAACAGGCCCGCGAACCAGCTCGCCACGAAGACGATGTGGAAGGCCTTCACCCACAGGTACATGGCTCGAGTGTAGAAAAAAAAGCCCCGGCCAACGCCGGGGCTGCAAGCCTTTTTGCTGTCACACATTAAGGCGCCCGCTCAGGGAGGAAAAGCGGGGAGCGGAGAACCGCCCGCACGTAATTTAACAAAGGGCTTCCCCCCTTACAAGCGAGCTGCGCCCTACCTGACCTGCCACTGACCCCTGCACAATCACGGTGCGCTCCGGGACCCGATGACGCAGGACAAGTGCCCCTGGCGCCGGTTGGAGGACAATTTGCCGATGACTGTCTTCGCGCCCTACCCCCAAGGCCGGCCGCGGCGCCTGCGCCGCGACGACTTCACACGCAATCTCGTGCGCGAAGCGCGCCTGTCGCCGCACGACCTCATCTACCCCGTGTTCGTCCTCGACGGCCGCAACGAGCGGCAAGCCGTGGCGTCGATGCCGGGCGTCGAGCGCCTGTCGGTGGACCTGTTGCTGCCGGTTGCCGAGCAGTGCGTGTCGCTAGGCATTCCCGCCCTCGCGCTGTTCCCGGTGATCCCGACGCAGCTGAAGACGCCCGACGGGCGTGAAGCGCTCAACGGCGACGGGCTCGTGCCGCGTGCGGTGCGCGAGCTGAAGTCGCGCTTCCCCGAGCTGGGGATCATGACCGACGTCGCGCTCGATCCGTTCACCAGCCACGGGCAGGACGGCCTGCTCGACGACAGCGGCTACATCATCAACGACGACACCGTGAAGGTGCTCGTGCAGCAGGCCCTGGTGCAAGCCGAGGCGGGCGTGGACATCGTCGCGCCCTCGGACATGATGGACGGGCGCATCGGCGCGATCCGCACCGCGCTCGAGAAGAAGGGCCACATCCACACGCGCATCATGGCGTACAGCGCGAAGTACGCGAGCGCGTTCTACGGGCCGTTCCGCGACGCCGTCGGCTCCGCGTCGAACCTGGGCAAAGGCAACAAGAAGGTCTACCAGATGGACCCCGGCAACTCGGACGAAGCCTTGCGCGAAGTGGCGCTGGACATCGCCGAAGGCGCTGACATGGTGATGGTCAAGCCCGGCATGCCGTACCTCGACATCGTGCGCCGCGTGAAGGACGAGTTCCACGTCCCGACGTTCGCCTACCAGGTGAGCGGCGAGTACGCGATGCTGCAGGCCGCCGCCCAGAACGGCTGGCTCGATCGCGAAGCGGTGATGATGGAAAGCCTGCTCGCGTTCCGGCGCGCCGGCGCCGACGGCGTGCTCACGTATTTCGCGCTCGATGCGGCGCGCGTGTTGCGCCGCTGACCGGCCGTGATGCGCATCGTCGAATTCACCGGCGGCACGCTGCGTTTCCTCGACCACCTGCCGGCGCACGCGCCGGCCACGGGCTTCGTCTGGGTCTATCTCGACCGCGAGGACCTCGACGCCGACGCGCCGCTGTTGCAGAAGGCCGCGCAGCACCTGGGCGGCTCGCCGATCCTGGACGTGCACCTGGCCGACCTCCACAACGCGCTGCATCCGTCCGGCTACGACTACACGTCGATCTACGACCTCATCATCTTCCGCCGCCTCGCCACGGACACCGAGGTGCGCGGCGAAACTGAAGGCCAGCCGCCGGCCGCCAGCGGCGAGCTCGCGACCTTCGGGCGCATCCGCTCGCGCGCGGTGGGCTTCGTCGTGTTCGACCGCCTGCTGGTGTCCGTGCATCCGGCGGGCTGCTACACGGCCGAGACATTCATCAAGCGCTTCCTCGGCGATGCCGTGCAGGCGGAGGGCCTGGCCGCCGCGTCGTCGCGCAGCCGCCTGCCCGCGAACCCGTCGGACCTCGCGCTGCGGATGGTCAACGTGATGGTCGACAGCTACCTCGAGCTGCGCAAGCAGCTCAATGCCGAACTCGACGCGTGGCAGCAGGACCTGCTCGCGCCGGGGTCGCGGCGCGCGAACTGGCGCGCGTTCATGACCGCGCGCAACGCGCTGCACACGCTGGAGGACCTGTCCGAAGGCCAGCGCGACGCGATGCAGGAGTGGCTCGACACGATGCGCGAGCAGCCGGTCGCCGGCATGCAGCAGGCCGAACGCGACAACCTGCTCGCCCGCACGCGCGACGTCATCGAGCATGTGCAGCGCGTGCTGCTGAACGTGCGGCGCATGGAGCAGGGCGCGGAAACGGCGATCCAGATCCACTTCTCGGCGCTGTCGCATCGCACCAACGAGATCATGCGCGTGCTCACCGCGCTGACCGCGGTGTTCCTGCCGCTGAACTTCATCACGGGCTTCTTCGGCATGAACTTCGAGTACCTGCCGCTGATCCACTCCGACCAGTCGATGTGGATGGTGCTCTCGATCATGCTGCTCACGGTGGTGATCGTGCTGCTCGTGTTCTGGCGCAAGCGCTACCTCGAACGCTCGGGGCGCTGAGCCGCTGCGCGGGTCACCCGAGCATGGTGACGAACATCGCAAGCACGGCGGCCGCCATCGTGAGCGTGCAGACCCAGCCCAATGCCTTGAGCTTCGCATCGGCCACCAGCGTGCCCATGACGTCGTGCCGCGCGACCATGAACATCATCAGCACCATGATCGGCACCGCGATCACGCCATTGATCACCGCGCTCCAGTACAGGGCCTTGATCGGGTTGATCGGCATGAAGCTCATGGCCACCCCGGCCACCGTCGACGCCGCGATGATGGCGTAGAACTCGCGTGCGGCCTGCGGCTTGTCCTCCAGGCTGTTCTTCCAGCGGAACGCGCCGGCGACGGCGTAGGCGGCGGAGCCCGCGAGCACGGGCACCGCGAGCAGGCCCGTGCCGACGATGCCCAGGCTGAAGAGCACGAACGCGAAGTCGCCCGCGACCGGGCGCAGCGCGCTGGCGGCCTGCGCGCTCGTTTCGATCGACACGTTGCCGTGCGCGTGCAAGGTCGCGGCCGTGGTCAGCACGATGAAGTACGCGACGAGGTTCGAAAACGCCATGCCGACCCACGTATCGACCTCCATGCGGTGCAGCTGCGCCGCGCGCCCGCGCCGCATGAACCGCAGCGGCCGGGCCGCAGGGTCCGCGCGCAGCTCCTCGACCTCCTGCGACGCCTGCCAGAAGAACAGGTACGGGCTGATCGTCGTGCCGAGCACCGCCACGACGGTCGTGAGGAAGTCCTTCGACAGCGTGACGCGCGGCAGGAAGGTGTTCAGTGCGACCTCGTGCCACGGCACGCGCAGCACGAACACGGTGCCCACGTACGCCAGCAGCGACAGCGTGAGCCACTTGAGGATGTGCGAGTAGCGGCTGTAGGGAATGAACACCTGCAGCAGCACCGAAAGCGCGCCGAAGGACACGATGTACACGCGCGCATTGCCGCCGACGACGAGCACGACCGCGTCGCCCATCGCGGCGATGTCGGCGCCGATGTTGATCGTGTTGGCCACGACCAGCAGCGCCACGACGCACCACAGCAGCCAGCGCGGATAGTGCCTGCGGATGTTCGTGGCCAGGCCGTGCCCGCTCACACGCCCGATGCGCGCGCTGATCAACTGGATGCCGGCCATCAACGGATAGGTGACGACCAGCGGCCACAGCATGCCGTAGCCGAACTGCGCGCCGGCCTGCGAATACGTCGCGATCCCGCTCGGGTCGTCGTCGGCCGCGCCGGTGACCAGGCCAGGCCCGAGGTCCATCAGCCACGACTGGCGCTCCTGCGCGTTGGCGTCGCTGTCCCGGGCGCCGGGTTGCTGCTCGTCGTTGGCCATCCGCCCCATTGTCGAGGCGTCGTGGCCCGGCCGTGTCCGCGCGGAACGCGACCGGGTGTCGGTGCCGCTCGATTTCGGCGGCGCGCTCAGCCGACGTGCTTCCGGAAGAACGCCAGCGTGCGCTCGCGCGCGAGCTGGGCCGCCGCCTCGTTGTACGAGCCGCGCTGGTCGCAGTTGAAGCCGTGGTTCGCGTCGTAGACGTACACCTCGACCTCGGGGTGCGCCTTCTTGAAGGCTTCGACGGTGTCGAGCGGGATCCAGTGGTCCTGCGCGCCGAAGTGCGCGATCACCGGGCACTTCGGCTTGCGCGCGACTTCCTCCGGCGTGGTCACGCCGCCACCGTAGTACGGCGCCGCGGCCGCGAGGCCATCGAGCGTGCAGGCCGCGCGCCACGTGAGCAGGCCGCCCCAGCAATAGCCGACGATGCCGACCTTGCCGGCTTGCGCCGCGTGGTCGATCGCCGCCTGGATGTCGCGCAGCACGCCGGGCGCGGGCAGCGCTTCCACGGCCTGCTTCAGCGCGAAGCCTTCCTTCATGTCGTTCTCGCTGTAGCCGAGTTCCACGCCCGGCTTGACACGATGGAACGTCGCGGGAGCGACGGCGAAGTAGCCGTCCTTCGCGTAGCCATCGGCGACCGCGCGGATGTGCGAGTTGACGCCGAAGATCTCCTGGATCACGACGACGGCGCCCTTCGCCTTGCCTTGGGGCTGCGCGACGTACGCGGGGAAGCTGAAGCCGTCGGAGGAACGCAGTTCGGTGGTTTGGCCCATGGGGTCTCCTGGTCGTGTGGCGGGAAAGGACAAGCCGCGAAGCTTGGCGCACCGCGCTGCCAATCGTCAAGACGCTGCTTTTGATCTAATGCGGGAACTCGAGGAGAAACGTTCTTGGACGAAGTCCTGCTCGTCACCGGCGCCAGCCGCGGCATCGGCGCCGCCACGGCCCGGCTCGCGGCGCGCCGCGGCTATGCGGTCGCGGTCAACTACGCCAGCAACCGCGTGGCGGCCGATGCCGTCGTGCGCGACATCGAGCAGGGCGGCGGCCGCGCGATCGCCGTGCAGTGCGACGTCGCCAATGAAGAGCAGGTGCTCGCGATGTTCGCGGCCGTCGACCGCGGGCTGGGGCTGCTCACCGCCCTCGTGAACAACGCCGGCGTGGTCGACACCAGCCAGCGCGTCGACGAGATGACTGTGGCGCGC
Source organism: Ramlibacter sp. (assembly GCA_036561125.1). GTDB lineage: Bacteria > Pseudomonadota > Gammaproteobacteria > Burkholderiales > Burkholderiaceae_C > Ramlibacter. The sequence continues at coordinate 7,092 of DATBPW010000125.1, forward strand.
CTGCGGCGCATGTTCGACATCAATGTGATCGGCTCGATCGTCTGCGCGCGCGAGGCCGTCAAGCGGATGAGCACGAAACATGGCGGGCGCGGCGGCGCGATCGTGAACGTCTCCAGCGCGGCGTCGCGCCTGGGCTCGCCCGGCCAGTACGTCGATTACGCCGCCGCGAAAGGGGCCGTCGATGCGTTCACGCTCGGGCTCGCGAAGGAAGTCGCGGCCGAGGGGATTCGCGTCAACGCCGTGCGCCCCGGCCTGATCGACACCGACATCCACGCGTCGGGCGGCATTCCCGACCGCGTGCAACGCCTCGCGCACATGGTGCCGATGCAACGCGGCGGCACCGCCGGGGAAGTCGCCGAATCCATCCTGTGGCTGATGTCGCGCGAGGCGAGTTACGTCACCATGTCACTGCTGGATGTCTCCGGAGGAAGATGAGATGAGCGAGATCCGCTATTACTGGGAAGACCTGCAGCCCGGCAGCGTGCGCGAGCTGGGCAGCACCACCGTCAGTGCCGAGGCGATCAAGGACTTCGCGGAGCAGTTCGATCCGCAGCCCTTCCACCTGGACGAGGCGGCAGGCAAGCGCTCGATGTTCGGGGGCCTGTGCGCGAGCGGCTGGCACACGTGCGCGCTGGCGATGCGCCTGACCGTCGACAACTTCCTCAACGAATCGGCCAGCCTCGGCTCGCCGGGGCTCGAAAGCCTGCGCTGGCTCAAGCCCGTGTATCCCGGCGATACCTTGTCGCTGCGGCACTCCATCCTGGAATCGCGGCCGCTGCGCAAGCGTGCCGACGTCGGCCTCGTGCGCTCCAAGTGGGAGATGATCAACCAGGACGGGGACAAGGTGATGGAGATGGAAGGCTACGGCATGTTCGGCCGGCGCCATCCCGCGACGGCCGAGGAGATCGAGAAGTACGAGCGCGAACGCGGCGTCGGCTGATGGATCTCGTCAAGCCGCTGATCACGCTGCTCGCGGTGGTGAACCCGCTCGCGGCCGTCCCGTTCTTCATCCACTACACGCAGGGATTCACGCGTGGCCAGCGGCGCCGCACGGTGGTCACGGCGTCCATCACCGCGTTCCTGGTGATTGCGTTGAGCGCGCTGCTCGGGCTGGACATCCTCGAGTTCTTCGGCATTTCGCTCGCGAGCTTCCAGGTCGGCGGGGGCATGCTGCTCCTGATCAGCGCGATGAACATGCTCAACGCGCAGCCGGCCGAAGCGAAGCAGCCGGGGCGCGACCTCGAGGAGGGCGCGCAGAAGGCGGCGATGGGCGCGAGCATCGCGGTGGTGCCGCTGACGATCCCGCTGCTCACGGGCCCGGCGACGATGTCCACCGTGGTGATCTACGCCGAGCGCGCGCAGCACTTCTGGCAGCTGATGGTGCTGGTGTCGTACGGCGTCGTGATCGGCGCGGCGACATTCATCTGCTTCGCGCTCGCCGAGCCGATCGCGCGCGTGCTGGGCCAGACCGGCATCAAGGTGATGACGCGGCTGATGGGCCTCATCCTCGCGGCGCTGGCCGTCGAGGTGATGGCCGTGGGCCTGGTCAAACTGTTTCCTGGCCTGGGCCGCTGATCGAATCCGCGCGCAGCTTCTGCAGCGCCTTGACCAGCTTGCTGCTCGTGTTGCGCAGGCGCTGGGCGAGCAGTTGGGTGAGCTTCACGAGCAGTTTCGCGCCGATCGTGGGGTAGTGCGCGATCAGGTAGCTCACGGCCGCGCGGCTGAGCACCGCCGCGTCGACTTCGGACAGCGCGCGGCAGCTCGCGTAGCGCGGCTCGCCGTCGAGCATCGACATCTCGCCGATCACCGCGCCTTCCTTGATCACGGCCAGCCGCGCCGCGTTGCCCGGCTCGGTCTCGTCGACCTCGGCGCCCACCTTGCGCTTGCGCACGTCCACCGTGCCCGCGAGCAGCATCATCATCCAGTCGCTCGCCTCGCCTTCGGCGATGAGCAGTTGCCCCGGTTGCGCGCGCACGCGCAGCATCGTCTGGCCGAGCAGGTCGGCTTCTTCCGGCGTGAAGTCCTGCAGCATCGGCGAGCCACGCAGCAGGTTCGTGTTGTCCGACAGCTTGACGCAGGGCCCGAGCACTTCGAGGCCGCGCGTTCGCATCTGCTCTTCGAGGGCGCGGTTGTGCATGGCGGCAGCCTTTCAGCGCAGCTGCGCGAGCCAGTCGGCGATGTCCTGCGCGATCGCGTCCGTCGCCGCCGTGATGGCGCGCACGCCGCCGGACGCGTCGGCGCTCGGCGCGGGTTCGCGCCGCGTGAACTCGCGCTGGCTCACGAGGCG
>DATBPW010000126.1:0-19508 GCA_036561125.1 Ramlibacter sp.
TACTTCCAGTTCGCGCGCAACATGGTCAAGGGCATGGCGCGCGGCCTGCCGGCGCCGGAGAAATGCGTCGACGCCATCGAGAACGCGACGACGATGAAGTTCGACGCCGCGCTCACCGAAGAGCGCGTGATTTTCACCAACCTGATGTTCACGCCCGAATCGCGCGCGCTGCGGCACCTGTTCGTCGCCGAGCGCGCGGCGTCGAAGATCCCCGACGTACCGGAAGACACGCCCAAGCGCGAGATCAGGAAGGTCGGCGTCATCGGCGCGGGCACGATGGGCGGCGGCATCACGATGAACTTCCTGAACGCGGGCATCCCCGTGACGATGCTCGAGATGAAGCAGGAGGCGCTGGACCGCGGCGTCGCGACGATGCGCAAGAACTACGAGGCGCAGGTCAGGAAGGGCAAGCTCAAGCAGGACAAGTACGAGCAGCGCATGGCCCTGCTCAAGACGACGCTCACGTATGACGACCTGAAGGACTGCGACCTCGTCATCGAAGCCGTGTTCGAGGAAATGGGCGTCAAGCAGAAGGTGTTCGAGGCGCTCGACGAAGTCGCGAAGAAGGGGGCCATCCTCGCGTCGAACACGTCGACGCTGGACGTCAACAAGATCGCGTCATTCACCCAGCGGCCGCAGGACGTCGTCGGCATGCACTTCTTCAGCCCGGCCAACGTGATGAAGCTGCTCGAAGTGGTGCGCGGCGAGAAGACCGCCAAGGACGTGCTCGCCACGGTGATGGCCGTCGCGAAGAAGATCAAGAAGACTGCGGTCGTCTCCGGCGTGTGCGACGGCTTCATCGGCAACCGCATGATCGAGCAATACAGCCGCCAGGCCGGCTTCATGCTCGACGAAGGCGCGACGCCCCAGCAGGTGGACAAGGCGATCGAGAAGTTCGGCTTCGCGATGGGCCCGTTCCGCATGGGCGACCTCGCGGGCAACGACATCGGCTGGGCCATCCGCAAGCGCCGCGCGCAGGAGAGGCCGAACATGCTCTACAGCCGCACGGCGGACAAGCTGTGCGAGCTGGGCCGCTTCGGCCAGAAGACCGGCGCCGGCTGGTATGACTACAAGGAAGGCAAGCGCGACGCGATCCCGGCCAAGCTGGTCGAGGACATGATCGAGCAGCACCGCAAGGAGCTGGGCATCACGCCGCGCAAGATCAGCGACGAGGAGATCGTGCAACGCCTGGTGTTCGCGCTGGTGAACGAAGGTGCGCATATCCTCGAGGACGGCATCGCGTCGAAGGCGAGCGACATCGACATGGTCTACATCACCGGCTACGGATTCCCGATTTCGCGCGGCGGCCCGATGTTGTACGCGGACCAGGTGGGCCTGTTCAACGTCGTGCAGGCGATGAAGCGCTTCCAGAAGAACCCGCACGACGACGCGAAGTTCTGGGAACCCGCCGACCTGATCCAGAAACTCGCGGCGGAAGGCAAGAGCTTCAACGGCTGAAGACTCGCCGCCCCGGCGCCGGCCGGGGTCGTCGGCTTTCGAACATGCTGAAGCGCTCGGTCCTGTTGCTCGTTTTCATCGTCCTGCTGCTCGCCGCGGCAGTGGCGGCGAACACGCTGCGCCAACGCTCGCGCCAGCTCGACGTGGCGGCGGCGCCGCCGGTCAAGGTCGACGAGCACGCGGTTGCGGAGACGCTCGCGGGCGCCGTGCGCTTCAGGACGATCGCCGAGCGCGACAACGCGGATGCGAACGCCGACGAATTCCGCAAGCTGCACGAATGGCTGGCCGAGCGCTTCCCGCGCGTGCATGCGGCGCTCAAGCTCGAGAAGGTCGGCAACTTCAGCCTCCTGTACACGTGGCAGGGGAGCGACCCGCAGGCGAAGCCTTTCGCGCTGCTGGCCCACCAGGACGTGGTGCCGATCGCCCCGGGCACCGAGCCGCAGTGGAAGGTGCCGCCGTTCTCCGGCGAGGTCAAGGACGGCTTCGTCTGGGGCCGCGGCGCGTGGGACGACAAGGGCAACCTGGTGTCGCAGCTCGCCGCCGTCGAACAGCTTCTTGCGGAAGGTTTCAAGCCGCGCCAGACGATCTATCTCGCGTACGGGGAAGACGAGGAGATCAACGGCGCGCGCGGCGCGGCCGCCATCGCGAAGCTGCTTCAAAAACGCGGCGTGAGGCTGGACTTCGTCATCGACGAAGGGCTGGTGGTCACCGAGGGCATCCTCGCCGGGCTGGAGCAGCCGGCGGCGCTCATCGGCGTCGCGGAGAAGGGCTATGTGTCCGTCGTGTTGACCGCAACGGGCAGGCCGGGCCACTCGTCGTTCCCGCCCGCGCCGGGCTCGAGTTCGATCGGCATGCTCAGCACGGCGCTGCGGCGCATCGATACGCACCCGTTCCCGGCGTCGATCAGCGGTGTCGGCCGCGAAATGTTCGAGACGCTCGCTCCCGAGATGGGCGGCATGTCGCGTGTGGCGCTGTCCAACCTCTGGCTGTTCGGGCCGCTGGTGCGCGCGCAACTGGAGAAGAGCCCCAGCACCGATGCCGTGCTGCGCACGACCACCGCGCTCACGATCGTGAGCGCGGGCAACAAGGACAACGTGATCCCGGGCAAGGCGCAGGCGACGATCAACTTCCGCATGCTGCCCGGCGACAGCATCCACGACGTGGTGCAGCACGTGCGCGACGAGGCGGGGCCGGGGTTCGAAATCGGCACGCTGGCCGGTGCGTCCGAAGCTTCGCCGGTCTCGTCGACGCAGTCGACTGCGTACCAGCTCGTCGAGCGCACCGTGCGCTCGCTCTTTCCCGGCACCATCGTCGCGCCGGGCCTGATGATCGCCGGCACCGATGCGCGCCTGTACCAGCCCGTCGCGGACCAGGTGTTCCGTTTCTCGCCGGTGCGTGCGAAGCCCGAGGACCTCTCGCGCTTCCACGGCACCAACGAACGCATTTCCACGGCGAACCTCGCCGAGCTCGTGCGCTTCTACCATCAACTCATTCGCAACGCTTCCCTCGAAAGGCCCTCGCCATGACGAACGCAGTGATCGTTTCCACCGCCCGCACGCCGCTCACCAAGAGCTGGAAGGGCGCTTTCAACATGACGCACGGCGCGACGCTCGGCGGCCATGCCGTCAAGCACGCGGTGCAGCGCGCGGGCGTCGACCCGGCCGAGGTCGAGGACGTGCTCATGGGGTGCGCGAACCCGGAGGGCGCGACGGGCGCGAACATCGCGCGCCAGATCGCGCTGATGGCGGGCCTGCCGATCACCGTGTCGGGCGCCACGGTGAACCGCTTCTGCTCGTCCGGGCTGCAGACGATCGCGATGGCGTCGCAGCGGGTCATCGCCGGCGAGGGCGACGTGTACGTGGCCGGCGGCGTCGAGAGCATCTCGTGCGTGCAGCAGGAGATGAACAAGCACATGCTGCAGGACCCGGCGCTGGTGGAAAAGAAGCCCGAAATCTACTGGTCGATGCTGCAGACGGCCGAACAGGTCGCGAAGCGATACAACATCCCCAGGGACATGCAGGACGAGTACGGCGCCGCGAGCCAGCAGAAAGCCTGCGCCGCGCAGGAAGCGGGCAAGTTCGAGCAGGAGATCGCGCCGATCACGGTAATGGCCGGCGTGGCCGATGCGACGTTCGGGCTCATCACGAAGCAGGTGACGGTCGGCAAGGATGAAGGCCTGCGGCCGGGGACGACGAAGGAAGGCATCAGCGGCATCAAGCCGGCGCTGCCCGGCGGCGTGATCACCGCCGGCAACGCGAGCCAGTTCTCCGACGGCGCGGGTGCGTGTGTCGTGGTGAGCGAGGAATACGCGTCGAAGAAGGGCCTCAAGCCGATCGGCCGCTTCCTCGGCTTCGCGGTCGCCGGTTGCGAGCCCGACGAGATGGGCATCGGCCCGGTCTTCGCGGTGCCTAAGGTGCTCAAGCGCCTGGGCCTGAGGGTCGGCGACATCGACCTGTGGGAACTGAACGAAGCCTTCGCGGTGCAGGTGCTCTATTGCCGCGACAAGCTGGGCATCCCGGCCGACCGCCTCAATGTCGACGGCGGCGCGATCGCCGTGGGCCACCCGTATGGTGTGTCGGGCCAGCGCCTGACGGGCCACGCGCTCATCGAAGGCAAGCGGCGCGGCGCGAAGAAAGTCGTCGTCACGATGTGCATCGGCGGGGGCATGGGCGCGGCGGGCGTGTTCGAAGTGCTCTGATGTCGACGCTGCGGCAGACGCTCGACTTCCTGCTGTACGACTGGCTCGATGCCGGGCAACTGACCGCGCGCGAGCGCTTCGCGGACCATTCGCGCGAGACCTTCGGTGCCGTGCTCGACACGTGCGAGCGCGTCGCGCGCGAGAAGTTCGCGCCGTTCAACCGCGTCGCCGACACCGAGGAGCCGCGCTTCGACGGCGAGAAGGTGGTCCTGCCGCGTGCGTCGCACGATGCGTGGAACGCGTACGTCGGCACCGGGATGATGTCGGCGGCCCAGGACTACGAGATCGGCGGCATGCAGTTGCCGTACACGATCGAGGCGCCGGCCAACGCGATCTTCACCGTCGCATCGGCATCGATCGCGGGCGGCATGCTCACCAGCGGCAACGCCAACCTGCTGCTGGCGCACGGCACCGACCGGCAGAAGCAGGTGTTCGCGCTGAACGAATTCAGCGGACGCTGGTCGGGCACGATGGCGCTGTCGGAGCCGCAGGCCGGCTCGTCGCTGTCGGATGTGGCGACGCGCGCGACACCCGACGGCGACGATTTCGAAAACGATCCGCTCGGCTCGCGCTATCGCCTCAAGGGCAACAAGATGTGGATCTCGGCGGCCGAACACGAGCTCACCGAGAACATCGTCCACCTCGTGCTCGCGAAGATTCCCGGGCCGGACGGCAAGCTGGTCGCCGGTACGAAAGGCATCTCGCTGTTCGTCGTGCCGAAGAAGCTCGTCGATGCGCAAGGCCGGCTCACTGGCGAGCGCAACGACGTGGCGCTTGCGGGCCTGAACCACAAGCTCGGCTGGCGCGGAACGCCGAACACGCTGCTCAATCTGGGCGAAGGCAAGTACGCCGTGCGCGGCAAGTCGGGCGCGATCGGGTATCTCGTCGGCAACCCCGGCGAAGGCCTGCGCTGCATGTTCCACATGATGAACGAAGCGCGCATCGCAATCGGCATGGGCGCGACGGCATTGGGCCTCGCAGGCTTCTACGCGTCGCTCGAGTATGCGAAGCAGCGTCCCCAGGGGCGGCCCGTCGGGCCCGCGGGCAAGGATTCGTCGCAACCGCAGGTGCGCATCATCGAACACGCCGACGTCAAGCGCATGCTGCTCGCGCAGAAGTCGTACTGCGAAGGCGCACTGGCGCTGATGCTGTATTGCGCGCGGCTGGTGGACGAACTGCACACCGGCACGCCCGAATCGACCGAGGAAGCGCGCGTGCTGCTCGAGGTGCTCACGCCCGTCGCCAAGAGCTGGCCGTCGGAGTTCTGCCTCGAGGCGAACTCGCTCGCCATCCAGGTGCACGGCGGTTACGGCTACACGCGCGACTTCCCGGTGGAGCAGTACTGGCGTGACCAGCGCCTGAACATGATCCACGAAGGCACGCACGGCATCCACGCGAACGACCTGCTCGGGCGCAAGGTGGTGATGGACGGCGGGCGCGGCCTCGAGCTGCTCGCGCATCGCATCAACGGCACGATCGAGCGTGCAATGCAGAGTGCGGGCCTCGCTGGACACGCGAACGCCTTGGGCCGGGCCCTGCAGCAAGTCGGTTCCGCAACGAAAGCCGCGTGGGCGACGGGCGACCCGGTCGACGCGCTCGCCAACGCCGTGCCGTACATGCAGGCTTTCGGGCACACCGTGATCGCATGGATGTGGCTCGACGTGGCGCTCGCGGTGCCGGCCGCCTCGGGCGATGCGGCGAACGTCGGCCGCATGGCGGCGGCGCAATACTTCTTCCACTACGAGCTGCCGAAGATCGACGCGTGGCTGAAAGTCGTGGCGGCGCGCGACCCGACCTGCGCGCAAGTCCCCGAGGAGGCGTTCTGATGGCGTCCGCTAAGACTGTCGCGTGGATCGAGGCGCTCGCGTGGATCGCGCTCTACGCCGGCCTGTTCGCCATCGTGCTGGGCATCGTCACGGGCGGCGTGCACGTGGTTGCCGGCTGGTCGCTCGGCGTGCTGGGTGCGATCTCCGTCGCCGCCGGCATCGTCCTGATCATCGTGCGCTCGCGGCTGCCCGCCGAGCCGCCGGGCGGCGCACAATCCTCATCCCCCTCGCAAGGCCAGGCATGAACCCGCGCAAGATCCAGCAGCTTTTCGACCTCACGGGCCGCACGGCCCTCGTCACCGGCGGATCGCGCGGCCTCGGCCTGCAGATCGCGCACGCGCTGGGCGAAGCCGGCGCGAAGGTGATGCTCACGGCGCGCAAGGCCGGCGAGCTCGAGGAAGCCGTGGCCGAGTTGCAATCGGCCGGCATCGACGCGCGCTGGATCGCCGCGGACTGCGCGGTGGAAGCCGACATCCGCCGCATGGCCGACCAAACGCTCGAGCGCATCGGCGACATCGACATCCTCGTGAACAACGCAGGTGCGGCGTGGGGCGCGCCGGCCGAGGACCATCCGGTCGAAGCATGGGACAAGGTGCTGAACCTGAACGTGCGCGGCTATTTCATCCTGTCGCAGCATCTCGCGAAGCACTCGATGATCCCGCGGCGCAAGGGCCGCATCGTCAACGTCGCGTCGATCGCGGGCCTGGGCGGCAACCCGGCCGGGATGAACACGCTCGCCTACAACACGTCGAAAGGCGCGGTGATCACGTTCACGCAGGCGCTGGCGTGCGAGTGGGGCAAGTACGGCATCAACGTCAACGCGATCTGCCCGGGCTTCTTCCCCAGCAAGATGACCCAGGGCACGCTCGAACGCCTGGGCGAGGACAAGCTGGCGGCGAACGCGCCGCTGGGACGCCTGGGCGACGACGAGGACCTCAAGGGCATCGCGCTGCTGTACGCGTCGGATGCCGGCAAGCACATCACGGGCCAGTGGCTCGCGGTCGACGGCGGCGTGAGCGTCGTGCACGGAGGCTGACGCATGGCGGCGTTCAGCGTCCGGATCCCGTTCGTCGAGCACCTCGGTTTCGAGCTCGAGCTGTTCGAAGGCGGCGAGTCGCGGCTCGCCTGGCAGCCCCGGCCCGAGCACGAGAATTCCTTTTCCGTCACGCACGGCGGCGCGTGCATGACGTTCCTCGACGTGACGATGGCGAACGCGGCGCGCAGCGTGCAGCCCGACATGGGCGTCATCACGATCGAGATGAACACGCACTTCATGCGGCCCGCGCCCGCGCGCGGCCGGCTGGTCGGCAAGGGCCGGCTGATGCATCGCACGGCGACCCTGGCGTTCACCGAAGCCACGATCTACGACGAGCAGGGCCACGCGTGCGCGCACGCGACGGGCACGTTCCGCTATGTGCGCCGCCTGCCGGTCGGCGCGAAGGGCGTGAACGACCTCAACACGATTTCCACCGACTGAAGGGAACCACATGCCCACGAACAAGCAGATGCTGCTCGACAACCGTCCGCAAGGCGAGGCGAGCGCGTCGAATTTCAAGCTCGTCACGAGCGAGACGCCGGCGTTGCAGGACGGGCAGGTGCTCGTGCGGCATCACTACCTCTCGCTCGACCCGTACATGCGCGGGCGCATGAACGACGCGAAAAGCTACGCCGCGCCGCAACCGCTCGGCCAGGTGATGCAGGGCGGCACCGTGGGCGAAGTGGTCGAGAGCCGTTCGCCCAACTACAAGCCCGGCGACAAGGTCGTCGGCATGGGCGGCTGGCAGGAGTACAGCGTGGTGAAGGCGGACCAGCCCGGGGCGCTGCGCAAGGTCGACACCACGCACGTGCCGATCTCGCACTACCTCGGCGCGGTCGGGATGCCGGGCGTGACGGCGTGGTACGGCCTCGTCAAGATCATCGAGCCGAAAGCGGGTGCGACCGTGGCGGTGAGCGCGGCCTCCGGTGCGGTGGGCAGCGCATTCGGCGCGCTCGCCAAATCGCGCGGCTGCCGCGTCATCGGCATCGCGGGCGGCAAGGAAAAGTGCCACTACGCGACGGCCGAGATCGGCTTCGATGCCTGCATCGATTACCGCGAGCACAAGGACGCGGGATCGCTGTCGAAGGCGATCCGCGAAGTCGCGCCCGACGGCATCGATGGCTATTTCGAGAACGTCGGCGGCATGGTGATGGACGCCGTGATGCTGCGGCTGAATGCGTTCGCGCGGATCGCCCTGTGCGGAATGATCGCGGGCTACGACGGCCAGCCGGTGCCGATGTCGTATCCGCAATTGCTGCTGACCAATCGCGTGCGGCTCGAGGGCTTCATCGTCAGCGAGCACATGGACATCTGGCCGCAGGCGCTGGGCGAACTCGGGCAGCTCGTGGGCAGCGGCAAGTTCCGCCCGCGCGAGACGCTCGCGCAGGGCATCGAGAGCGCGCCCGAAGCGTTCCTCGGCCTGCTCAAGGGCCGCAACTTCGGCAAGCAGCTGGTGAAGCTCGTCTAGGGACACGCGCCATGCAAGCGACGCACGAGGTCTTCAACCAGCCTGTGCCGCTCGCGGGCTATGACGCGTTCGCGGGCAACCGCGCGCTGCAATCGGCGCTGCTGTTCAACGCGCCGCAACTCGACACCGCGCCGCTCGCGCGCCTCGGCGCACTCGTGGGTTCGCCCGAATGGCAGGACCACGCACGTCTCGCCAACGTGCACACGCCGCAGCTGCGCACGCACGACCGCTTCGGCCATCGCATCGACGAGGTCGAATTCCATCCGAGCTATCACGCGCTGATGGCTGCGGCAGTGGAAGCGGGATTGCACGGCACGCCGTGGGCGGGCGACGGCGCATCGGCCCATGTGCTGCGCGCCGCGGGCTTCATGCTGTTCACGGAACTCGAGCCTTCGATCCTGTGCCCGATCTCGATGACGTACGCCGTCACGCCGGCGCTGCGCGCGAACCCGAAGGTCTATGCCGACTGGGGACCGAAGCTCACGAGCCGCCGCTACGACCCGCGCCTGGTGCCATGGCGCGACAAGCCGGGCGTGACGATGGGCATGGGCATGACCGAGAAGCAGGGCGGCTCGGACGTGCGCGCGAACACCACGCAAGCCGTCGCCGACGGTGAGGACGAATGGGGCCGGCGCTTCCGGATCACGGGCCACAAGTGGTTCATGTCCGCGCCGATGTGCGACGCGTTCCTCGTGCTGGCGCAGTCCGCGCAAGGGCTGTCGTGCTTCTTCCTGCCGCGCGTGCTGCCGGACGGCTCGCTCAACGCGATCCACATCCAGCGGCTGAAGGACAAGCTCGGGAACAAGGCCAACGCGAGTTCCGAAGTCGAATTCGTGAACGCCGCCGCATGGCGGGTGGGCGAGGAAGGGCGCGGCGTGCCGCAGATCCTCGAGATGGGGACGATGACGCGCCTGGATTGCGCGCTCGGCACGAGCGGCCTCATGCGCCAGGCGCTGTCGATCGCGCTCGACCACACCGTGCAGCGCTCCGCGTTCGGCAAGAAGCTGGTCGACCAGCCGCTGATGCGCAACGTGCTCGCGGACCTCGCGCTCGAATCGGAAGCCGCGACGGCCCTCGCGATCCGTTTGGCGCGGGCGTTCGACAAGCGCACCGATCCGCACGAAGCCGCGATCGCGCGCGTGCTCACGCCGATCTCGAAATTCTGGATCTGCAAGCGCGGCAGCGCCTTCGCGCAGGAAGCGATGGAGTGCCTGGGCGGCAACGGCTACGTCGAGGAGGGCGGCGAGGGCATCATGGCGCGCATCTACCGCGAGATGCCGGTCAACTCGATCTGGGAAGGCGCGGGCAACATCATGGCGCTCGACTTGCTGCGCGCGCTGCGCAAGGGCGATGCCGGCGCCGCGCTCGCGGCCGAACTTGCGGCCGCGAAGGGCGCACACCCGGCGCTGGACCGCGCGGCAGCGAACCTGCCCGCGCGAATAGAAGAGATGGCCACCGAGGTCGAGGCCCGTCGCCTCGCGCAGGAAGTCGCGCTGGCAGTGCAAGCGGCTCTGCTGTGCCAGACGGCGCCCCAGGCTGTGTCCGCCGCGTTCTGCGAGTCGCGCCTCGCCGGCGACTGGGGCCAGGCCTTCGGCACGTTGCCCGCTTCGGCCGGCTTCGATGCGATCATCGAGCGTGCGATGCCGCGCTGACGCGCACGCAAAGGAAAGAACCATGCCCGAACTCATCCTGCACCACTACGCGATGTCGCCGTTCTCGGAGAAGGCGCGCCGGGTGCTCGGCTTCAAGAAACTGGCTTGGCATTCGGTGACGGTGCCCAACATCCTGCCCAAGCCGGACGTCGTCGCGCTCACCGGCGGCTATCGCCGCACGCCGTTCCTGCAGGTCGGCGCGGACATCTACTGCGACACGGCACTGATTTGCGACGTGCTCGAGCACGTGCAGCCCGAGCCTGCGCTGTATCCGCCGCACCTGAAGGGCGTGTCGCGCGTCTTCGCGCAGTGGGCCGACAGCACGCTGTTCTGGGCGGCGATGGCCTACAGCTTCCAGCCGAAGGCCGCGCAGGCGATCTTCGGCAATGCCCCACCCGAAGCCGCGAAGGCGTTCGCGGACGACCGCAAGGCGATGCGCGTGAATATGGCAACCCTGCGGCCGGCGGATGCCGCATCGGCGTATCGCTCGTACCTGCGCCGCATCGCGCACATGGTCGAGGAGCATGACTTCCTGTTCGGCCTGGAGCCTTGCGTAGCGGACTTCGCCACGTACCACCCGCTGTGGTTCACGCGTGTGCAAGCGAAGCCGCTGGCCGGCGTCCTCAACGCCACGCCGGCGGTGCTCGAGTGGATGGATCGCGTCGCGGCCGCCAGTGAAGGCACGCTGGAAAAATTCGATTCCGCGGCCGCGCTCGAAGTCGCGAAGCGCGCGGACCCGCTGCCCGCCGCCGAAAAGATGCTGGTCGACAGCGCGTTCCAGGACGACCACGGCATCGCGCTCGGCACGCGCGTGACGATTACGCCGGAGAGCTTCGGCACCGAGGCGAGCGAGGGGACGCTGCTCGCGGCCACGCGCACGCACTACACGATCGAGCGCGAAGACCCGCGCGTGGGCGTCGTGCACGTGCACTTCCCGCGCATCGGCTACGTGCTGCGCAACGCCGAAAAAGCCTGAGCGATGGCCGGCGGCTGGTGCGTGTTCGACACGGCGATCGGCGCCTGCGGCATCGCGTGGAGCGGCGATGCGATCGTCGCGTGCCAGTTGCCCGAAGCCGATCGCGATGCCACCGCGCGGCGGATGCTGCGGCAGAACCTGGCGTCAACACAACTGCCCCCGCCCGGGTGGGTCGCGCGTGTGATCGAACGAGTGCAGTCCTTGCTCGCCGGCGCGCACGACGACCTGGCCGACGTGCCGCTGGACATGCAGGCACTGCCGGACTTCAATCGCCGCGTCTATGAGGCCACCCGCGCGATCGCGCCGGGCCGCACGCTGACCTATGGCCAGGTTGCGCGCGAGATCGGCGAGCCCGGCTCCTCGCGCGCGGTGGGCCAGGCGCTGGGCCACAACCCGTTCGCGCCGATCGTGCCGTGCCACCGCGTGCTCGGGTCGGGCAACACGGGCGTCGGGTTCTCGGCGAACGGCGGCGTGGCAACGAAACTGAAGATGCTCGAGATCGAACGCGCGCAGCTCGGCGGGCAGCCGGGCTTGTTCGACTAGCCGAGCGAGCGCTTGAAGTCGCTCCACTGCGCGGCGAGCGACGCTTTCATGCGCCGCGCCTGTTGCCACGCGGGCGTGCGGCGCACTTCCTCCATCACGCGATCCTTCCACGCCTTCCAGCGCGGGTACCAGTGTGCGAACCAGGCAAGGCGCATCAACGCGGGCTGCGTGAGCGTGAAAAGGCGTGCGAGGACCGCGGTGCCCGCGAGCTTCGCGGCGACGATCACCGCGAGCCCCAACATGCCGTGCCCGCGCGCGATGAAGAACAGCGCCGCGATCTTGACGGGCAACAGCAGGAGCGCGGGAACGGCGAAGGTCGCGAGCGCCGCATAAGGCGGCAGCATGCGCACCCGCTGCTCGATCCACGCGAAGAAGGGCAGCCGCGCGAGCCGTGCGACGAGGGCCGCGAGCGGCTCCCAGCCCCATTCCTCGAACAGCAGGAGCAGGGCGGCGAAGACGATGAAAATGCGCCGCAGGAGGGCTCTCACGCCCCGCAGTTTAAGCTCAGCGCTTGCAGCGTCCGGCCGCTTTTCGGATCGAACACGACGAGGTTCACTTGCCGCGGATGGTCGGGCGTCTCGCGGATGGTGCGCAGCGTGAGCGCGGAAGCGCCGCGACGGTCACCCACCGGCACATACTGCCGCACGACGAAATCGTGCTTGAGGAATTCGCCGGCGTTCTCGCCGGCCTTGACCTTGCTGCTGTAGCCGTTTTCCGTGACGGTCCAGTACGCGCCCCACGTGCCCACGCCCTCGGCGGGCGAGACTGTCGCGGCGAATGCATCGTCGCCGGCCTTGTGCAGTTCGATCGATGCCCTCGCCGGCTCGGGCGCGAGCAGCACTCGCTCGTCGCGCCAGTCGCGGCCGTTGCGCACGATTTGCGGTGTGTAGATCGAGCCGATGCGGTTCCACGCGGCTACTTGCCGCTGCCGATCCGTGTACGCCGGGTTGGCGAACCGGTCCACCCAGCCGATGTAGTCCCAGTAGCCGACGTGGAAGCCTTGCGCGACCACGCGGCCCTTCGCGGCGTCGTCCTTCAGCGAGGACAGCCACTTGTCCGCGGGCGGGCACGAACTGCAGCCTTCCGACGTGTACACCTCGACGACGGGCGTGAGTGTCGCGGGCGACTGCGCCTGGCAGACGGCATTCGGTGCGGCGATGGCGCCTGCGCCGAAAGCGGCGCAGGTGACGGCGATGAAAGCGCGCATGGCAACTCCTGACGGCAATGGGGATGCCGTGAGTCGCCGTGACTGTAGCGCGTCTTACAGCACGCGGTCGCGGCGCGGCACGTCGGGCGGCACGGGCTCGCCGCGGACGTCGCGGATCTCGCGGGCGGCGGGCAGTCGTGCTTCGATCTCGGCCAGTCGCGTGGCCATCATCTGGTTCATGCGCTCGAGATGCGCGCGCAGCTCTGCCTGGTTCTGCATCAGGCGCTTCTCGAACTCGGTGGCCACCACCTGTTCCCGCTGCCGCGTCTCGCGCAGGTGCGAATCGAGGTGCTGCCGCAGGTCGGTGAAGCGCGACGCTTCCGCCTTCTCGGCGAGTTCGCGCTGGGCGTGCAGGGCGCGCGAGTGGCGGCGATGGTCGAGCAGGTAGCGCGATTCCTGGATCGCGCTGCTGACGAGGAACACCGCCAGCACGACGGCGAGAATGCCGAGCATCAGTTCGCCGACGGCCACGGTCGCGGTGAACACGCCGAAGCTGAGCGGCTCGGGCGCGGTGAATTCGGGCCAGTTCAGCGCCGCGATGCCCGCTGTCACCAGCACGGCGAGCACGATGAAAACGATTCGTCCACGCATCTCGGATGTCTCCTGCAGGAATCGGCCCATTGTGGGAAGCGGCGCGGCCGCGGCTGTGTCGGAACGCGCCGCTTCCCCCTGTGGGCTGTGGCAAACTCGCGCGCTCGCACCGGGCCCATGCCCCAGCAGTACCCGACAGAGAATGCAGAAAATCATCCGGCAGGTCGCCGCCGAATTGCGTGTGGCGCAGGCCCAGGTCCAGTGCGCCGTGGACCTTCTCGACGGCGGCGCCACCGTTCCCTTCATCGCGCGCTACCGCAAGGAAGCCACCGGCGGCCTCGACGACGCGCAACTGCGCGAGCTCGAAGCGCGCCTGGCTTACCTGCGCGAACTCGAGGAGCGCCGCGACGCGGTCCTGCGCAGCATCGAGGAGCAGGGCAAGCTCACGCCGGCCCTGCGCGCGGCGATCGACGCGGCGCCGACGAAACAGGAACTCGAAGACCTGTACCTGCCCTACAAGCCGAAGCGGCGCACGAAGGGCCAGGTCGCGCGCGAGGCGGGACTCGAACCGCTGGCCGACAGGCTCTTCGCCGATCCGATGCTCGACCCGGCGCAGGAAGCTGCCGCGTTCGTGAAGAAAGAAAAAGGCGAGGGCGGCGAGGACTTCACCACCGTCGCGGCCGTGCTCGACGGCGTGCGCGACATCCTGTCGGAGCGCTGGGCCGAGGATCCGGGGCTCGTGCAGCCGATGCGCGAATGGCTCTGGAGCGAAGGGCTGCTGAAATCGAAACTCGCGTCCGGCAAGGACGAGAACCATCCGGACGTCGCGAAGTTCCGCGACTACTTCGAGTACGACGAGCCGGTGGGCCGCGTGCCGTCGCATCGTGCGCTCGCCGTGTTTCGCGGCCGGCAGCTCGAGGTGCTCGACGCGAAGCTCGCGTTGCCGGTCGAGCCGGAGCCGGGCAAGCCTTCGATCGCGGAAGGACGCATCGCCCAGCACCTGAAGTGGTCGCACCAGGGCCGCCCCGGCGACGACCTGGTCCGCAAGTGCGTGACGTGGACCTGGCGCGTGAAGCTGTCGCTGTCCACGGAGCGCGACTTGTTCGCACGGTTGCGCGAAGAGGCCGAGAACGTCGCGATCAAGGTGTTCGCGGACAACCTGCGCGACCTGCTGCTTGCCGCACCCGCGGGGCCGCGTGTCGTCATGGGACTCGACCCGGGCATCCGCACCGGCGTGAAGGTCGCGGTGGTCGATGCGACCGGCAAGCTCGTCGACACCGCGACGGTGTATCCGCACGAGCCGCGGCGCGATTGGGAAGGATCGCTGCACCAGCTCGGCTTGCTGTGCCGCAAGCACGGCGTGTCGTTGATCGCCATCGGCAACGGGACGGCGAGCCGCGAGACGGACAAGCTGGCGGCGGACCTGATGAAGCGACTGGCCAGTGAACTGCCCGGCCTGCAACGCATCGTCGTGAGCGAAGCGGGGGCATCGGTGTATTCGGCCAGCGAGTACGCGTCGCAGGAGCTGCCGGACGTGGACGTGAGCCTGCGCGGCGCCGCGAGCATCGCGCGGCGCTTGCAGGACCCGCTTGCGGAACTCGTGAAGATCGACCCGAAGTCGATCGGCGTGGGGCAGTACCAGCACGACGTGAACCAGGGCGATCTTGCGAAGACGCTCGATGCGGTCGTCGAGGACTGCGTGAACTCGGTCGGCGTGGACCTGAACACCGCGAGCGTGCCGTTGCTCTCACGTGTGTCGGGCTTGTCGCAAAGCGTCGCGAAGGCGGTGGTGCGCTGGCGCGAAGCGCACGGCGCGTTCCGCAACCGCAAGCAGTTGCTGGACGTGGGCGGCCTCGGCGCGAAGACGTTCGAGCAAAGCGCGGGGTTCCTGCGCATTCGCGGCGGCGACAACCCGCTCGACATGACGGGCGTTCACCCGGAGACTTATCCCGTCGTCGAGAAACTGATCGCGGCGGCCGGGCAGCCGGTGCAGGAGCTGATGGGCCGCGCCGAGATGCTCGGCAAGCTCAAGCCCGAGCTGTTCGCCAACGAGCAGTTCGGCGTCATCACCGTCAAGGACATCCTGTCGGAGCTGGAGAAGCCGGGGCGCGATCCGCGTCCCGACTTCAAGGTGGCGCGCTTCAATGAGGGCGTCGAAGGCATCGCCGACCTGCGAGAAGGCATGGTGCTCGAAGGCACGGTGAGCAACGTGGCGGCGTTCGGCGCTTTCGTGGACATCGGCGTGCACCAGGACGGCCTCGTGCACGTGAGCCAGCTTGCCAACCGCTTCGTCAACGACGCGCGCGAGATCGTCAAGGCCGGCGCCATCGTGAAGGTGAAGGTGCTCGAGGTGGACGCCGCGCGCAAGCGCATCTCGCTGACGATGAAGATGGGCGAGCCGGCGCGCCGCGACGGGCCGCGCGAGAATCGGTTCGAAGGCGCGGGGCGCGGGCAGCGGCCGCGTAGCGACGCGCCCGCGGGCACGACGATGGGCAACGCGTTCGCGAAGTTGCAGGGCCTGCGCAAATAACTGTCGTCACCCCGGCGCAGGCCGGGATGACACAATCGTGCGCAATGAATGCGCTGCGCATCTATGCGGGCCCGCGGGCCCGGCGCCATCTCGAAAGGAACGGACTGCGTCCCGATGACGTCGGCATCATCCCCGCCGCCGCGGGCGGACCGAAGGGCCTGATCCTCGGCCCCCTCGATCGCTTCATCTTCGGCGAGTGGCTCGCGCGCTCGAACCAGCGCGTCGACCTGGTCGGTGCGTCGATCGGCGCGTGGCGCATGGCCACCGCTTGCCTGAAGGAGCCGATCTCCGCGTTCAGCCGGCTCGAGCGTGACTACATCGCGCAGGATTACGAGTTGCCGCCGGGCCGCAAGACGCCCTTGCCCGAACACGTGAGCCGGCGCTTCGGCGAGAGCCTCGAAGCGTTCTACGGCGGGCGCGTGCGCGAAGTGCTGGACAACGCGCGCTACAAGCTGCACGTTCTCACTTCGCATGGACGTCACGTGCTCGGGCGTGAGCACAAGGTCGGCACGCCGCTCGGTTACCTCGGCGCGTTCCTGTCGAATGCGTTGCACCGGCGCGTGATGGGCGCGTGGCTCGAACGCGTCGTGTTCTCCACGTCCGACGCGCTGCCGTTCGGCACGGGCGACTACCCCACGCGCCGCGTCGCGTTGACGGCAGCGAACTTCCAGCCCGCGTTGCAGGCGAGCTGCTCGATCCCGTTCGTGCTGCAGGCGGTGCACGACATTCCGGGCGCGCCGCCCGGCGCCTACTGGGACGGCGGCATCACCGACTATCACCTGCACCTGGACTACGACCGCGCGGGTGCCGGGCCGCTCGTGCTGTACCCGCACTTCCAGCAAAGCGTCGTGCCCGGCTGGCTCGACAAGCCGTTCAAGTGGCGGCACGCGGCAACGCACTTCCTGGACAACACGATCGTGCTCGCGCCCGACCGCGAATGGGTGGCGAAGCTGCCGAACGCGAAGCTGCCGGATCGCACGGACTTTCCGCGCTACGGCACCGACCTGAAGGCGCGGGTCACGGCATGGAGCACGGCTGCATCGGCGGCGGCGCAACTCGCGGATGAATTCCAGCAGTGGCTGGACCAGCCCGACCCGACGCGGGTCGAGGCGCTCTGACTACATCGACGCTTCGAGCATCTGGCGATAGTCGTCGCGCGTGGCGAGGCGCGGATTGGTCTTGTGGCAGTGGTCGGCCATCGCGCCGTCGATGATCTTCTCGAACCAGTCGCGCTGCACGCCCATCTCCGCGAGGCCGGCCGGCAGGCCCAGGCGCTGGTTCATGTCGGTGATCGCTTCGGCGACGTCGCCTGCGGACCCGATGCCCATCGCGTGCGCCATCCGCTCGAGGCGCTTGTCCTTTTTCACCGACTCGGCCTGCGCATTGAAGCGCACGACCGCCGGCAGGAACATCGCGTTGAGCGTGCCGTGATGCAAGCGTGGGTCGACGCCGCCGAGGCTGTGGCTGAGCGAATGCACGCAGCCGAGGCCCTTCTGGAACGCCATCGCGCCTTCCATCGACGCGCTCATCAGGTTGAAGCGCGCCTCGCGATCCCGGCCGTCCTTCGTGGCGCGCTCGATGTTGGCCCAGCCGCGCTCGAGCCCGTCCAGGCCGATGCCGTCCGCGGGCGGATTCACCGCGGCCGACATGAAGGTCTCCATGCAATGCGCGATCGCGTCCATGCCCGTCGCGGCCGTGAGTTTCGGCGGCAGGCCGAACGTCAGCTCGGGGTCGCAGATCGCCGCTTTCGGCACGATGTGCCACGAGTGGAAGCCGAGCTTGCGGTGGTCGTCGACGATGATGATCGCCCCGCGCGCGACTTCGCTGCCGGTGCCACTGGTGGTCGGCACTGCGATGAGCGGTGCGGCCTTGTCCGTGATGAGGCCCGAGCCGCCTTCGATCGTGGCGTAGCGCGTCAGCGGGCCTTCGTGCGTCGCGGCGATCGCGACGCCTTTGGCGCAATCGATGGCCGAGCCGCCGCCGACGGCGATCAGGCCGTCGCAGTTGTTCGCCTTGTACACCGCGACGGCCGCGCGCACTGCGGCCTCCGTCGGGTTCGACGGCGTCTGGTCGTAGATCGCGACCTTCATGCCGGGCAGCGCGTCAAGCGCTTTCTGCAGTACGCCGGCGGCTTTCACGCCGGGGTCGGTGACCACGAGCGGCCGCGTGATGCCGATGCGTTCGCATTCCTGCTTGAGCAACTTCACCGCGCCGAAGTCGAACTGGATCTGCGTGACGTAGTAGATGAAGGCCATGGGCCATACTGTAGCGCGATGCCCGCCGCCTTTCTTGCGCAGTATCCCCAGCTGACGCCCGCGATGCGCTCCGTGCTCGAGCGCATGCATCGCGCGCCGTATCCGCCGATCTACACGCAGTCCGCGGCAATGGCGAAGGCATCGTATGAAGCGGGCGCGGGCGTGCTCGAAGTGCCCAAGGCCGAGTTGGCGCGCATCGAGGACTTCACCATTCCCGCGCGCGACGGTTATTCGATGGCGGCGCGCCTCTATGCACCGGGCAAGGAGCAACTGCCGCTGCTCGTGTACTTCCACGGCGGCGGCTTCGTCATCGGCAGCATCGCATCGCACGACATCCTGTGCCGCGAACTCAGCCGGCTGGCGCGCTGCGCGGTCGTGTCGGTCGGCTACCGGCTCGCCCCCGACTACAAGTTCCCCACGGCGTTCGACGACGCGTGGGACGCGTTGCAGTGGATCGCGAAGAGCGGTGACGCGCTCGGCGTCGACCGCAGCCGCCTCGCGGTCGGCGGCGACAGCGCGGGCGGGACGCTCGCGGCCGTGTGCGCGATCATGGCGCGCGACGCGGGCATCGCGCTTCGCCTCCAGCTCCTGTTCTACCCAGGCACCGCACCGGACCAGGAGGCACCGTCGCACAGGAAATTCGCGCAGGGCCTCGTGCTGGAGCAGGCGCACATCGACTGGTTCTTCGGCCAGTTCATTCCCGTCGAACAGCGAAGCGACTGGCGCTTTGCCCCGATGAATGCGGACGACGTCGAAGGCGTCGCGCCCGCGTGGTTCGGCCTGGCGGAGTGCGACCCGCTGGTGGACGACGGCATCGCGTACGCGGATAAACTGCGGTGGGCGGGCGTGCCGGTGCAACTGGAGATCTACCGCGGCGTGACGCACGAATTCATCAAGATGGGCCGGGCGATCCGCGAGGCGCGGCAGGCGCACGAAGATGCCGCCCGCGCATTGGCCCACGCATTCACTGGATCGACATGAACAGAAGCGATTTCCGGTTCTTCCACCCCCTGCGGGTGCGCTGGGCCGAAGTGGACATGCAGAAGATCGTCTTCAATGCCCACTACTTCATGTACTTCGACACGGCGGTCGCCGACTACTGGCGCGCGCTGGCATTGCCGTACGAACAAGCGATGCACCAGCTGGGCGGCGACCTGTACGCGAAGAAGGCGACGGCGGAATACCACGCGTCGGCGCGTTACGACGACCGCCTCGACATCGGCCTGAAGTGCGCGCGCATCGGCAACTCGTCGATGGTGCTGCCGTGCGCGATCTTCCGCGACAACGACCTGCTCGTCACCGGCGAACTGGTGTACGTTTTCGCCGAC
>DATBPW010000127.1:0-2560 GCA_036561125.1 Ramlibacter sp.
ATCACTTCCTTGCCGATGCCGTCGCCGGGAATGCAGGCGATCCTGTACGTCTTCATGTCGACCTCTTTCAATACGGATTGCGCACGCCCAGCGCGCCGAGCAGCAGGATCTCCAGCGCTTCCATCTCGAGCGCGTCGCGCTCGTTGGTCTCGTGCTCGTAGCCCTGCGCGTGCAGCGCGGCGTGCACGAGCAGGTGCGCGTAGTGGTCCTTCAGCGTCTTGCGCTGCGCCAGCGCCTCGCGCTGCACGACCGGGCCGCACAGCACGATGTCGGCGCTGACCATCGGCTCGCGCGAATAGTCGAACGTGAGCACGTTCGTCGCGTAGTCCTTGTGCCGGTAGCGGCGGTTCAGTTCGCGGCCTTCCTCCTCGCCGACGACGCGCACCGCGATTTCCGCCGCACGCTCCAGCGCGATGCCGAGCCACTTGCCGACGTTGGCGGATGCCAGCACGCGGCGGTGGGCCGCCACATCACGGAAGAAGCCGAACTGCAGCGTGAAATCGAGCGAATCAGGTGGCTTGCGCATCTTGCTTCTTGCGCGCGGCCTCGTACGCGTCGACGATGCGCGCGACCAGCGGATGCCGCACCACGTCGGCACTGGTGAAGCGGGTGTGCGCGATGCCCTTCACGCGGCGCAGGATGTGCTCGGCCTCGACCAGGCCCGACAACTGCCCGCGCGGCAAATCGATCTGGCTGATGTCGCCCGTGACCACGCACTTGCTGCCGAAGCCGATGCGCGTGAGGAACATCTTCATCTGCTCGGGTGTCGTGTTCTGCGCCTCGTCGAGGATCACGAACGCGTTGTTCAACGTGCGCCCGCGCATGAACGCGAGCGGCGCGATCTCCAGCGCGTTGCGCTCGAACGCCTTGGTGACGCGGTCGAATCCCATCAGGTCGTACAGCGCGTCGTACAGCGGGCGCAGGTACGGGTCGACCTTTTGCGAGAGGTCGCCGGGCAGGAACCCGAGCTTCTCGCCCGCCTCGACGGCAGGACGCGTCAGCACGATGCGCTGCACCGAACTGCGCTCGAGCGCGTCGACGGCGCAGGCGACGGCGAGGTATGTCTTGCCCGTGCCCGCCGGCCCGATGCCGAAGGTGATGTCGTGATTGGCGATGTTGTCGAGGTACACGCTCTGGTTCGGCGTGCGGGCCTTCAGGTCGCTGCGGCGCGTGTGCAGCATCTGCGCTCCCTCGCCATCCTCGTCGAGCGGCATCTCGCTTGCGACCATCAACTGGACCTTGTCCGTGCCGATCGGCCGCCCGGCCATCTCGTACAGCGCCTCGAGCACTTCGATCGCGCGCTGCGCCTTGGCCTTGGCGCCTTCGATGCGGAACTGCTCGGCGCGATGCTGCACGCGCACCTGCAGCGCCTGTTCGATGGTACGCAGGTGTTCGTCCATGGGCCCGCACATGTTGGCCAGGCGCGTGTTGCTGGCGGGGGAGAACTGGTGTTTGAGGATCAAGCGGTGATAATCGGGAGTGAAGGGGCCGACGAAAGCCGCATGATAGGCAAATTGACGGGGACGCTCGCCGACAAGAACCCGCCGCAGGTGCTGGTCGACTGCAACGGCGTGGGCTACGAGGTCGACGTGCCGATGAGCACGTTCTACAACCTGCCGGGCGTGGGGGAGAAAGTGTCCCTGCTGACCCACTTCGTCGTGCGCGAGGACGCGCAGGTGCTGTACGGCTTCGCATCCGCCGCGGAGCGCGAGGCGTTCCGCCAGCTGATCAAGATTTCCGGCGTCGGCCCGCGCACCGCGCTTTCCGTGCTCTCGGGCCTGAGCGTCGCCGACATCGCGCACGCCGTGACGACGCAGGACGCCGCGCGGCTGGTGAAGGTGCCCGGCATCGGCAAGAAGACGGCCGAGCGGCTGCTGCTCGAACTGAAAGGCAAGGTCGGCGCGGACCTGGGCACGGCCGCCGCTGCGCCCAGGAGCGATGCGCAGGCCGACATCCTGCAGGCGCTCGTCGCACTCGGCTACAGCGACAAGGAAGCAGCCGCGGCGCTGAAGTCGCTGCCCGCCGACATCGGCGTGAGCGAAGGGATCAAGCAGGCGCTGAAGGCGCTGACGCGATGACGATCAAGACCGACGACTTCGCGCCGCCGCCCGACAAGCGCGTCGTCTCGGCCGCACCCGCGTCGCCGAACGAGGAAGCGATCGAGCGCGCGCTGCGCCCGAAGCTGCTCGCCGAATACGTCGGCCAGGCGAAGACGCGCGAACAGCTGGAGATCTTCATCGGCGCCGCGAAGAAGCGCGGCGAAGCGCTCGACCACGTGTTGCTGTTCGGCCCGCCGGGCCTGGGCAAGACGACGCTGTCGCACATCATCGCGCACGAGCTCGGCGTGAACCTGCGCCAGACCTCGGGGCCCGTGCTCGAAAAGCCGAAGGATCTCGCCGCGCTGCTGACGAACCTCGAGAAGAACGACGTGCTGTTCATCGACGAGATCCATCGGCTGTCGCCGGTCGTCGAGGAGATCCTGTACCCCGCGCTCGAGGACTACCAGATCGACATCATGATCGGCGAAGGCCCGGCGGCGCGCTCGATCAAGCTGGACCTG
>DATBPW010000128.1:0-3110 GCA_036561125.1 Ramlibacter sp.
GGGATGCAGTTTCATGGCTTCATCGTAGCAACGTCTGCACTGCTGGGTTGCGCGATAAAGTCGTGGCCATGACGGAAACGTTGAAGCCGCCGCGTGACCCGGCCGCGATGCTCGAACGCACGCTGGTCGAATGGGGCGGCCACGACGACCTGTGGATCTTCGGCTACGGCTCGCTCATCTGGCGGCCCGAATTCGATTTCGCCGAACGGCGTGCCGCGAAGGTGCACGGCTGGCACCGCGCGTTGAAGATGTGGAGCCGCATCAACCGCGGCACGCCGGAAAAGCCCGGCCTGGTGTTCGGCCTGCTGTCCGGCGGCTCGTGCCAGGGCGTGGTGTTCCGCATCGCGAAGGCGCACGGGCGCGAGGTGCTCGCGCAGCTCTGGTCACGCGAGATGAAGATGGCCGTGTACGACCCGAAGTGGCTCGCGTGCCAGACGACGCAAGGCACCGTGAACGCGCTGGCATTCACGCTGTCGCGCAAGAGCCCGAGCCACACCGGCGTGCTGGCGCCCGAGGAGTACCGGCGCATCTTCATGGAAGCGAGCGGCATCTACGGCACCACGTTCGATTACGCACACCGGACGCTGGAGGAGCTGCGCCGGCACGACATCCACGACAAGGGGCTCGAGAAGCTGCTGCGCCTGATCGAGCGCGAGCGCGATCGTTGACCGCGCTCCTGTGACGCGCATCACGATCCGAGGGTTCTTCCCGAGCCCGGCGGTAGCAAGCGGTTGCGTATTCGAGATTTTTTGCACTATCGCCACGGCTGGGCTTTGGCTAGCATCCGCCCAACGCATCACCGGAGCCCCGCCTTGGACAAGCGCCTCATCGCCCTCGCCGCCCTTTCGTTCGTCGTCGCCGCACATGCGCAGGACGACCGGGACACCATGCGGCCGCACCGCCCCGTGGAAGACCTGAGCACCACCAACGAGCCGCCGATGCTCGGCCCGCACCTCACGCGCGAGGCGCACGGGCAGAGGGCGGCGCGGCTGCGCGGATCGCGCACGCCGGACATGACCTTCCACGGCGGCAAGATCATGACGACGGTGGTGTCGAAAGCGATCTTCTGGGGTCCGAGCTGGACCAACGCCAGCTTCGTGGGCGACAAGATCGCGGGGCTGGACGAGTGGTACACGTATCACAGCGGCTCCCACTATGCCGCGACGTCGGACGAATACACGGGAACCAACGGCCAGGTGCGCTCGGCGGGCTTCCTGCATTCGGGCCATGTGATCGACACGTCGAAGCCCAGCTCGGGCACGAGCGCCGTGCTCGCCGCCGTGTGCCGCAACATCACGCCCGATCCCAACGGCAACGGCTACTACCCCGTGTACACGGACTTGAAGCGCGGCCACGCCAACTACTGCGCATGGCACAGCGCGGGCAGCTGCGGCGGCGTGCCGGTGCAGTTCGCGTTCTTCTTCAACCTGGACGGCGACGCCGGTTGCGACCCGCAGGACGCGCAGACCGGCCACTCGCAAGGCCTCGCCGCGCTCGCGAACGTGACCGGGCACGAGCTGTCGGAAGCGCGCACCGACCCGGCCACGCCCGGCGCGTGGTACGACTCGCAGGGTGAAGAGAACGGCGACAAGTGCGGGTGGACCTTCGGCGCGCCGTTCGTGACGTTCACCGACGGCAGCAAGTGGAAAATCCAGGGCGAGTGGTCCAACCATGCGTACGACACGCAGACCGGCTACACCAACTCCTCGGGGCAGAAGGGATGCCTGAGCGGCGTGTGATACGCCAAGTGGCGGCGCTGCTGCTCGCGGCGTTCGCCGCACTCGCGGCACTCGCGGCCGGCGGCGCCGCGGACGCGCAGCCCGTACACACCGGCGGCGCCGCCGCGACGCGCGGCGTGTCGCGTTATCTCGCGCTCGAGCGCGAAGTGCAGCAGGCGCTCGCTGCGCGCGACGAGGCCGCGCTGCAATCGCGCGTCGACGCCGCTTTCGAATACCGCACGCCCGCCAGCGAGGACGCGCGCGACCGCGACGCCTGGCTGCATCGCGTGCCGCACCCGCCCGCGCGCATCCGCGAACTCACGGAGCGCGACGAAGGCGACGTGGCGATCGTGAGCTTCCTCGCGGACGCGCAGGGCAAGACGCGCTTCGTGGTGGATGTGTGGCGCGGTGACACGCTGGTGTCGCGCTATTCGGCGCTGGCGCCGGAGGCGCGCAAGGCGCCGCGGCGGCCGAGCGGGCGCGAATAGCGGCGCGCACGCCCACGCGTCACGCGTAGGCCGGCTCTTCTTCCTTCGCGACCGCGACCGCGCGCGGCAGCGCATCGAGCGGGCTGGCCGTGCCGCCGGCCGCGACCTTGATCACGTGCGTGTAGATCATCGTCGTGCTCACGTCGGAATGCCCGAGCAGCTCCTGCACCGTGCGGATGTCGGTCCCCGACTGCAACAGGTGCGTGGCGAACGAATGGCGCAGCGTGTGCGCGGAGACATGCTTTTCGATCCCCGCCAGCGCACACGCGCGCCGCAGCGCACGCGACAGGCGCTCCTCGAACAGGTGGTGGCGCCGCTCGATGCCCGTGCGCGGATCGGCCGACAGCTTCGGCGCCGGGAACATCCAGTGCCATCCCCACGACAGTGACGCGCGCGGATACTTGCGCTCGAGCGCGTCGGGCAGCGACACGCCGGGCGCGCCGGACGCGCGGTCGCGCTCCCACAAGCCGCGCGACACGCCCATCTGCGCGCGCAAGGCTTCGGCCAGCGACTGCGGCAGCATCACGACGCGATCCTTCGCGCCCTTGCCTTCGCGCACGACGATCGCGTGCCGCGCGAAATCGACGTCCTTCACGCGCAGCGACAGCGCCTCGTTCAGCCGCATGCCGGTGCCGTACAGCAGCCGCGCGAGCAAGCCGGCCTCGCCCGACATGAACGACAGGAGCAGCTGCACTTCGGCAACGGTGAGCACGGAGGGAATGCGCTTCTTCGTCACGGGGCGGCCGATCTCGGAGAGCCACGGCAGCTCCAGCCCGATCACTTCCTTGTACAAAAAGAGCAGCGCCGCCAGCGCCTGGCGATGCGTCGACACCGACACCTTGCGCTCGTTCGCGAGCATCGTGAGAAACGCCTCGATCTCCGCCTTGCCCAATTCGCGCGGATG
>DATBPW010000129.1:0-3020 GCA_036561125.1 Ramlibacter sp.
CGCGGACCGCATCCGTGTCGGCGAGGCCGACGTGATGATCGCCGCGGGCACCGAAAGCATGTCGATGGTGCCGATGATGGGCAACACGCCGTCGCTGTCGCCGGCGATCTTCGCGAACCCGGACGACATCGAAAGCTACGGCATCGCGTACGGCATGGGCCTCACGGCCGAGAAGGTGGCGCAGCAGTGGAAGGTGTCGCGCGAAGCGCAGGACGAGTTCGCCTACCACTCGCACATGAAGGCACTCGCGGCGATGAAAGCCGGCGACTTCGCGAGCGAGATGACCGAAGTCGAGATCGAGGAGCGCAGCGTCGACCTCGATTCGACCGAAGTGTCGGTCGCGAAGCGCACGGTGAACCTCGACGAAGGCGCACGGCCCGACACGACGGTCGAAGGCCTCTCGAAACTCAGGACGGTGTTCGCCGCGCGCGGCTCGGTGACGGCCGGCAACAGCTCGCAGACCTCCGACGGCGCGGGTGCGCTGATCGTCGCGAGCGAAGCGGCGGTCAAGCGCTTCAACCTGCAGCCGTTGGCGCGCTTCGTGAGCTACGCGAGCCGCGGCGTGCCACCGCACATCATGGGCATCGGCCCGGTGGAAGCGATCCCGGCCGCGCTGAAGAACGCGGGCCTGAAGCTGGACGACATCGGCTGGATCGAGCTGAACGAAGCCTTCGCCGCGCAGTCGCTCGCGGTCATCAATACGTTGGGCCTCGATGCGAGCAGGGTCAACCCGATGGGCGGCGCGATCGCGCTGGGCCACCCGCTCGGCGCGACGGGCGCTATCCGGTCGGCGACAGTCGTGCACGCGCTTCGCCGCAAGAATCTCAAGTACGGGATGGTCACGATGTGCGTCGGCATGGGGCAGGGCGCCGCGGGCATCTTCGAAAGGGTCTGAAGCAGCCACGATGAGCGACGCAGCCGCGCATCCGTTCGATTCGGGCGTCGCCCTGGCGTGGCATGGCGAGCATCTCGCGCGCGGCCGCACGAGCGCGCCCTATCGCAACTTCATCGGCCCGTTCGGCGGGCTCACGGCGGCGCAGGCGATGCAGGCCATCCTCTCGCATCCGCAGCGCCTGGGGGACCCGATCGCGTTCACCGTCAACTTCGCGGCCGCGATCGAAGACGGCGAGTTCGACGTGATCGCGCAGCCCGCGCGCACGAACCGCTCGACGCAGCACTGGACCTTGCAGGTCCGCCAGGGCGGCGAAGTGATGCTGCTCGGCACCGCGATGACGGCCGCGCGGCGCGAGACCTGGTCCGCCGAGGAAGCGGTGATGCCGCAAGTGCCACCGCCCTTGGAGGTCCCGTTGCCGCACACGAAGGCGCGCGTCGAGTGGGTGAACCGCTACGAGATGCGCTTCATCGAAGGCGGCTTCCCCGGCGAATGGCACGGCGGCGATTCGGGGCAGAGCCTCACGCGCGTGTGGGTGCGCGACAACCCGCCGCGACCGCTCGACTTCGCGTCGCTCACCGCGATGAGCGATGTCTTCTTCCCGCGCATCTGGCTGCGCCGCGCGCAGTTCGTGCCGCTCGGCACCGTGACGATGACCGTGTACTTCCACGCGCGCGAGGAGCAATTGAAGGCCACCGGCACCGGCTACCTGCTCGGGCAGACGCGCGGGCAGGGTTTCGGCGCGGGTTATTTCGACCACGCCGCGCAGCTGTGGAACGAGGCGGGCACACTGCTGGCCACCACCACGCAGGTCTACTACTTCAAGGAGTGACGCGATGGCGAGCAAGACGGTCGAGTTCTGGTTCGACGTGGGCAGCGCCGCTTCCTACGTCGCGTGGTATCGCCTGCCGCAGATCGCGCAGCGCACGGGAGCGACGATCGACTACCGGCCGATGCTGCTGGGCGGCGTGTTCCAGGCCACGGGCAACCAGTCGCCGGTCAACATCCGGGCCAAGGGCGAGTGGCTGCACAAGGACCTGGAACGCTTCGCGCAACGCGACGGCACGGCGTACCAGCGCAATCCGCACTTCCCGATCAACACGCTGGCGCTGATGCGCATCGCCATCGGCCTGCAGCAGCAAGGCGATGAGCCGATGCGGCGCTTCGTGGATGCGGCGTTCCGCGCGATCTTCGCCGAGCCGAAGAACATGAACGACGCGCAGACCGTCGCGGGCGTGATCGAGGAGGCCGGGTTCGATCCCGAAGCGCTGCTGGCGCTGGCGGGCGATCCGGCGATCAAGGAGCGCCTGAAGGCCGTCACCGCCGAAGCCGTGCAGCGCGGCGTGTTCGGCGCGCCGACCTTCTTCGTGCGCGGCGAGATGCACTGGGGCCAGGACCGGCTGGACTGGGTGGAACAAGCATTGCAACAAGAGGCATGAGATGACCCAAGAGATCCTCGTCCACGGCGACGGCGGCGTGATGACGATCACGCTGAACCGGCTCGACCGCAAGAATTCGATCACCTCGGACATGTACGGCGCGATGGCCGACGCGCTCGCGCAGGCCGCGCAGGATGCGGCCATTCGCGTCGTCGTCCTGCAAGGGCACGAGACCGTGTTCTCCGCGGGCAACGACATCGGCGACTTCCTGGACAAGCCGCCGGCGGGGCCCGATTCGCACGTCTCGCGCTTCCTGCGCACGATCGCCACCTTTCCGAAGCCTTTGCTCGCGGCGGTGTGCGGGCCGGCGGTCGGCGTCGGCACCACGATGCTGTTCCACTGCGACCTGGTCTACGCGGGCGACAACGCGGCCTTCGCGATGCCTTTCGTGAACCTCGGGCTGGTGCCCGAAGCCGCGTCGAGCCTGCTCGCGCCGCAGATGTTCGGCTACCACCGCGCGGCGGAGGCGCTGCTGCTCGGCGAGCCGTTCATGGCCGAAGCGGCTCTCGAAGTCGGCTTGGTCAATCGCGTGCTGCCGCCGACGGAAACCAACGCCTATGCGCAATCCGTCGCACGCAAGCTGGCTGCGAAACCGCTGTCGTCGCTCGTGGAGACCAAGAAGTTGATGAAGAAGGGGCAACTCGAGCTCATCCTCGGCCAGATGAATGCCGAAGGCGCGCTGTTCTCGC
>DATBPW010000130.1:0-1512 GCA_036561125.1 Ramlibacter sp.
TCGGGAGCGGTTTGCGCGGCGTCCACGCAGCGCGAGGCCGTCCGCGAGATGCTCGGCTTCATGGCTTCGCCGTCCACCCGGGACGCGAAGCGCAGACAGGGAATGGAAAGCGCATGACCCTCATCATCGATTGCCACGGCCACTACACCACCGCACCGAAGCAGCTGGAGGAG
The DNA here is from genome assembly GCA_036561125.1 of Ramlibacter sp. Lineage (GTDB taxonomy): Bacteria > Pseudomonadota > Gammaproteobacteria > Burkholderiales > Burkholderiaceae_C > Ramlibacter. The sequence continues at coordinate 174 of DATBPW010000130.1, forward strand.
TGGCGCAACCGCCAGATCGCCGGCATCAAGGACCCGTCTGCGATGCCCAAGCCGTCGGAGCTGAAGATTTCCGACGACGACATCCGCGAGTCGATCGCGGCCAACCAGCTGCGCCTGATGAAAGAGCGCGGCAACGACCTGACGCTGTTTTCGCCGCGCGCGAGTTTCATGGCGCACCACATCGGCGACTTCAACGTGTCGAGCACATGGGCGGCGATCTGCAACGAGCTGTGCTTCCGCGTGTCGCAGTTGTTCCCGGACCATTTCGTGCCCGTCGCGATGCTGCCGCAGTCGCCCGGCGTCGACCCGAAGACCTGCATTCCCGAGATGGAGAAGTGCATTCGCGACTACGGCGCGGTGGGCATCAACCTGAACCCGGATCCTTCGGGCGGCCACTGGAAAGAGCCGCCGCTCACCGACAAGTCGTGGTACCCGATCTACGAGAAGATGGTGGAGTACGACGTGCCCGCGATGATCCACGTGAGCACGAGCTGCAACCCGGCGTTCCACACCACGGGCGCGCACTACATCAACGCGGACACCACCGCATTCATGCAGTTGATCCAGGGCGACCTGTTCAAGGATTTCCCGCAGCTGCGCTTCATCATCCCGCACGGCGGCGGCGCGGTGCCGTACCACTGGGGCCGCTATCGCGGCTTGGCGCAGGAGATGAAGAGGCCACTTCTTGGTGAACACGTGCTGAACAACGTGTTCTTCGACACGTGCGTGTACCACCAGCCGGGCATCGACCTGCTGAACACCGTGATCCCGGTGAAGAACGTGCTGTTCGCCAGCGAGATGATCGGCGCGGTGCGCGGCATCGACCCGACGACCGGCCACTACTACGATGACACCAAGCGTTATATCGACGCTTCGACGATCCTGTCCGCCGAAGAGAAGCACGCGATCTTCGAGGGGAACACGCGGCGCGTCTTCCCGCGCCTGGACGCGCGGCTGAACCAGAGGGGAGCCTGACATGTACGAACTCGGTGTGGTCTACAGGAACATCCAGCGCGCCAACCGCGCGGCGGCCGACGCGCTCGGCGCATTCGGCTCGGCGACGGTGCACGAGGCGATGGGCCGCGTCGGCCTGATGAAGCCTTACATGCGCCCGATCTACGCGGGCGCGCAGGTGTCGGGGACGGCCGTGACGGTGCTGCTGCAACCCGGCGACAACTGGATGCTGCACGTGGTCGCCGAGCAGATCCAGCCCGGCGACATCGTCGTCGCGACGGTGACGTCGGAGAACACGGATGGCTTCTTCGGCGACCTGCTGGCGACGTCGTTCAATGCGCGCGGCGCGCGGGCGCTCATCATCGAAGCCGGCTGCCGCGACGTG
>DATBPW010000131.1:0-8002 GCA_036561125.1 Ramlibacter sp.
CGCTGCCGCGTACCTCGCGTTGCCGCGAACCTGGGGCCTGACGAAGCCCGATGGGGCGGTCGGCGGTGCGCATGCCGGCTATCGCGTGTACGCGTGCAAGGACGGGCGTGTCGCGGTCGCGGCGCTCGAGCCGCACTTCGCGGCGGCCCTGTGCGCGCAAGCGGGGGTGACGGCGCCGGATCGAGGCGCGATGCTCGCGCCGCAGACCCACGATGCCGTCGCGAATTTCTTTTCGCGCCACACTTGCCGCGAGCTCGATGCGATCGCCGCGGCGCACGACCTGCCGCTGCACACGATGCCGCGGCCCTGAGCGCCGGCGCGGCGTGCGCCGGCCCCGGCCCGATAGGGCCATTGCCTGTAGGACAAAGTCGAAAGATGAGCCTTCGGCGGCCCGAAGTGCCCTCAGCCGATCCGAGGCGGCGCAAACTCGCGTTTGCTGAGGTTGCACTTTCATCACCATCCCATGAACGACTCCATCGTCAAAGTTGCCATCGTCGACGACCACGCCATCGTCCGCGCGGGGCTCAAGCAGTTCCTATCGGAAATGGTCGACCTGCGCGTGGTCGGCGAAGCGGCGAGCGGCCGGGAAGCCATCGACCTCGTGCGTAACACCGAGATCGACGTGCTCATCATGGACTTGTCCATGCCGGGCCAGAGCGGGATCGATGCGCTCGCGATGATCCGCGCGAAAGCGCCGGACATCGGCATCCTGATCCTCTCCGGCTACCCGGAGGAGCAGTACGCGGTGAACCTCATCCGCCAGGGCGCGAGCGGCTACCTCAACAAGGAATGCGAGCCGATGGAGATCGTCAACGCGATCCGCACGATCGCGCTGGGGCGCCGCTACATCTCGCCGTCGGTGGCCGAACTCATCGCGCAGCAGCTCAATCGCAAGGAAGGCGCGGCAGCGCACGAGCTGCTGTCCGAGCGGGAATTCCAGGTGTTCCTCAAGCTCGCGAAGGGCGAGACGGCCGGCGAGATCGCGCAGGCGCTGTCGCTCTCCGTCAAGACCGTCAGCACGTATCGCACGCGCCTGATGGAAAAGATGGGGCTGCAGTCCAACAGCGACCTCACCTACTACGCGCTGAAGAACAAGCTGATCGACTGAGGCGGCGCCCTACTCGCGCGGCTTCGAGAGCAACCGCTCCGCCAGGCTCATCAGCAACTGGTGGTCGCGGTGGTCGATCGTGAAGGAGTTCGCCTTGGTGAGCTTCACGCCCTCTTCGACCAGGATCGCCGGCGTCGCGCGCATGCGGTGCGTCTTCGACAACTGGTGGTTCGTCTCGCGCAGCGCCTGCACGATGAAATCGCGCGTGGCCACCGGCAGCATGACGTAGTCGGTCCGGTCGGTCTTGGGGTCGTCGTTCGTCATGCGGTGGCTCTCCTCATGCGGCCAGTCTTCCGCCTGCCCGGCACTGGCGCTGTCGGCCAACGGCGACGATGCTCGGAAGCGGCGTCCTGCCATGCTTCGCAGCAGATGAGCGGACCGCGCCGTACCACGCATCGCTCGCGCACACCCGCTGCCTGCGGTGTCCTACACCTGCGCGCGCCGCGAGCGTGAACCATAGCCGCCATGGCACCTTCCAGTTCCCGCACCCTGTGGAAAGGCGCGATCTCGTTCGGCCTGGTCCACATTCCCGTCACGCTGCATTCGGCGACGGCCGAACACCGCGTGAAGTTCCACCTCCTGGACAAGCGATCCATGAACCCGGTGGGCAACCGGCAGGTCAACAAGTCCACCGGCGAGGCGATGCAGAAGGAAGAGATCGTCAAGGGCTTCGAGTACGAGAAGGACCAGTACGTCACCGTGTCGCCTGACGAGATCAAGGCAGCGCTGCCGAAATCCACGCAGACGATCGAGATCGAAGCCTTCGTCGACGGCTCGCACATCGCCACCGTGTACTACAACAAGCCCTACTACGTCGCACCGGCCGCGAAGGGCCAGAAGCCGTACAAGCTCCTGCTCGAGACGATGAAGCGCACGGGCAAGGTCGGCATCGCGCGGGTGGTGATCTCCACGCGGCAGCATCTCGCGGCGCTCGTCCCCGCCGGCGGCGGGCTCGTGCTGGAGCTGCTGCGCTGGTCCGACGAAGTTCGCGACACAGCGGGCCTGCCGCTGCCGGATACGGACACCAAGGTGACCGACAAGGAACTGCGCATGGCCGAACAGCTGGTGGACGACCTGGTCGACGAGTTCAAGCCCGACCTGTTCCACGACGAGTTCCGCGACAAGCTGCAGCAGCTCGTCGAGGAAAAGGTGAAGGCCGGTGCCGGCGAGCACATCGTCAAGCCGCTCGAAGGCGAAGAGATCAAGGGCAGCGCCGACATCGTCGACCTCACCGAGCTGCTGCGCCGCAGCCTGCGCAAGGGCGCGGCGGCGAACGACGAGCAGGACGAAGCGCCCGCGCGGAAGTCCTCGCGCCGCAAGGCCGCGAACGACGAGCCCGCGCCGCGCGCGCGCAAGGCGGCGGCGAGCAAATCGACCGCACGCTCGTCGACACAGCATGCCGTGAAACCCAAGACCCGCAAGAAGGCCGCCTGATGTTCGACACTCGCGACGATCGCGCGCCGTGGCTGGGCGTCACGGCCTCCTTCGCACTGGGCGCGCTGGCGACCTGGCTCGTCTACGTGGCCGCGCAACGCATGCGCATGCCGGGGCCGGTCAGCGACGACATCGTGCTGGAACGCGTGCGCTCCCGCATCGCGCAGGTCGTCAGCGAACCCGGCGACGTGGACGTGACGGTGGAGCATGGCGTCGTGCGCCTGTCCGGAACGGTCCCTGCCGAAGAGCGGGACGAACTGCTGATCCAGCTGGTGTACCTGCCGGGCGTCGTGCGGCTTCGCAATGCGCTCGCGGCGGGTTCGTAGGCGTGCGCCGCTGAGCCAGCACGATGCGTAGGCGCGCCCCGACGGTACGCGCCGAAGCGTTCCTGCATCGCGCCTTGCTGCCCGGCCTTAACCTGATGTCCGTGAATCTCGAAACCAAGGAGCCGACATGAACCAAGACCAGGTGAAGGGCAAGCTGAAGGAAGCCGCGGGCGAAGTGCAGGAGCACACGGGCCGCGCGCTGGACGACAAGGAGCAGGAAGCCAAGGGCCACGCTCGCGAGATGGAAGGCAAGATCCAGAAGAAAGGCGGCGACCTGAAGGAAGCCGTCGACGATGTGACCAAGAAGCCCTGAGCTTCACGCCACGCGTCATCACCGAAAGGGCCGCATCCGCGGCCCTTTTCCTTGCGCGTGCGAGAGCCCGGCGGTGCGCCCCGCATAATGCCGCGCTGTGCCGCCCCCTTCGCCAGCCGTCCGGCCCCACCGCATCATCCTGCTGCTGTCGATGGCCGCATTTTTCAGCGGCGCGGCGCTGCGCGTGTGCGATGCGCTGATCCCGCGCCTTGCACGCGACTACTCGGTCACGCCCGGGACCGCGGGCCGCGTGATCATCAGTTTCTCCGTGGCCTACGGCCTCATGCAGCTCGTGTTCGGCCCGTTGGGCGACCGGTTCGGCAAGGCGCGCATGATCGGCCTCGCACTCGCCGCATGCGCGCTCGCAGCGCTTGCATGCGCGTTGGCGCCGGGCTTCGACGGCCTCGTCGGGCTGCGCATGTTCTGGGGCATGGGCGCGGCCGGCGTGATCCCGCTGTCGATGGCGCTGATCGGCGACATGGTCCCGTACGAAGAGAGGCAAGCGACGCTCGCGCGCCTGCTTACGGGGATCCTGTCGGGGATGATGGCCGGCCAGCTGGCGGGCGGGCTGTACGCCGACTCCGCGTGGGGCTGGCGCGGGGCATTCGGCACGCTGGCCGCGGGCTACGCGCTCGTCGCCGTGCTGCTCGCCGTGAACATGCGCGGGATGCACGCACATGCAGCCGAGCCGGGGCGGCTCGCATTCGTCGGCCAATTGCGCTCCGTCGTCTCGGTGCCGTGGGCGCGCGTGATCCTCGCGTCCGTTGCCGTCGAAGGCGTGTTCCTGCTCGGGCCGATGGCCTACCTGCCCGCCTTCCTGCACGCGCGGCACGGCCTCTCGCTCGCGGCGGCGTCGGGGCTCGTCGCGCTGTATGCGGCGGGCGGGCTCGTGTACGCGATGGCCGCGCGATGGCTCGTGCGCGAATGGGGCGAGCGCCGCATGGTGCTCGCGGGCGGTGGGCTGATCGGCGCGGGCTTCCTGCTGCTGTGGGCAACGCCCTGGTGGATCACCGCGGGGCCGTTGGCCTTGCTGCTCGGCTTCGGCACGTACCTGTACCACAACACATTGCAGACGCATGCCACGCAGATGGCGCCGCAGGTGCGCGGCACCGCCGTCGCATCGTTCGCTTTCTGCCTGTTCGCCGGCCAGGCCGTGGGCGTGAGCGCAGCCGGAGCGGTGCTCGACCGCTACGGCTTCACGTTGCTCTTTGTCGTGCCGGGACTCGTGCTCCCGGCTGCCGGCGCGTTGCTCGCGCGGGCACTGGCCGCCCGCGCATCGCGCGAAGCCGCTCAGGCGGCCGGGCCGTCCTTGCGCTGGTGACGCTTCTTGCCCGCGGCGCGGGCTTCTTCGCTGCTGAACTGGTGGGCGCGGCCGCAAGCATGCGCGGCACGACCGCCGAGGCTCGCGATCTCCTTCTTCTTTTCTGGCGACATGGCCGCGAAGCCGCGCAGGCGTGCGGTGGGCGTGGCGGGCGTGGAAGATTCGGCGGTGGTCGGGGAGGTGCTGCTGTCCTGCATGGTTGAGGCTCCTGGTGAAAGAGCCGCAATGCTGCGGCATTGCTCTGCCGTGTCCCTGTAGGACAGCGCCCTACGGTCATGTCGGCGCCTGTCCTTGTTGCAGAGTTGTCCTAAGGATTAATGTGCTTCAGTACAGCGCGCGCCATCGCTTCCAGCTCGCGCGCAAGCGGCGGCACCAGCCGGTCGGCGTTCGGCTGCGTCCGTGCGGTGTTCCAGTAGCCGGCGAGCAGCGGCTTGTGCTGCGCCACGCGCGCGTGGATCGCCGCCTTCCAGCCGTCGTCCAGGTCGTGCACACCGCGCGCCCAATGGACGACCGCAACGTACCGCAGGAGCGCCGCTTCGACCAGCGCGTCGAGCATTTCGTCGCTCAGTTGCACGAGCGTCGCGCCCGTCGGTGATGCGCGGTTCTTCCACGCCGCCGCGATGAACCCGGCGCCGCCGCCGACCAGCGCGCCGATCGCGGCCGCCGCACCGAGCGTCAGGCCACCGGCGAGCAGGTCCACCGACGCGCCCATCGCCGCGCCCGTCGCGGCGCCCGCGACTCCGGCGTGCGACGCGTCGACGGGCTGCTGCACCACGAAGCGTTCCTCCAGCCCGTGCTCGAGCTCCGCCCCGGCTTCATCGCCGACGCCGTTGGCCTGCCGCAGCTGCGCCGCCATCGCCTGCGCGGAGGCTTCGATGCGCTGCACGATCTGCTTCATCGCTTCCTGGCGCGCACTGGCCTGGGCTTCGCGTTCCGCGGGCAGCAGGTTGCGCGCCGAGAGTGACCCCGCCTGGGCTTCCTCGACTTGCCGCGCCGCGAACAGCACATGGTCCGCGATCGCGGCCATCGAACGATGCAGGCGTTCGTCATTGCGGGCTTCCCACGCGCGCACGATGTGTTCGAACCCGGCGCGCCGCTCGCCGGGCAATGCCTGTGCGATCGCATCGAGCAACACGCGATCGCCGATCCAGCAGCGCGCAAACCGCGCGAAGGCCAGGCCCGCACCGCCGTCCATCTGCACGTTCACGACGGGCTTGCCGAGGGCATCCAGCACCGGCTTGCCCTGGCGCTCGTCCTCGGGGACGGCCACGAGATGCACGATCGCGTCGCATTCGTCCCCGGCGGGCGGCGGCGCCACCTTCGATGCGACGGACCAGCGCACGCGCGCCCACCAGCCTTCGCTCGCGGCGGGGGGCGCGGCGCCGGGCATCTCGAGAGGCACATCGACCAGCCGCATCACGTCGCCGGCCGGCGAACTCACGAGCACCGGCAGCGCCGCGCGATCGGGCGCGACGACACGCAGGAACCGTTCGCGATCTTCCGCGCGGTGCGACAGCAGCCCGAGCTGCACGCGTGTGGAGTTGACCATCGCGGCCACGCGCTCGAAGTACGGCGAGCGCAGGTCGACAGGCACCGAACGCGACGCGAGCCATTCGCGCCATGCCGCCCAGGTCGCGAGCACGAGCCGCGGCAGGATCACCACGGTGACGAGCAGCGCGACGTACATCCACACCCATGGCGCGCCGTACGGCGCTCCCCCGCCATCCGAGAACCGCAGCTGCGCGATGTCCTCGACGCTGAACATGTCGAACGGGAAAGCAAGCAGCGCGGGCAACCGCAGCACACGCAGGATGTCGTAGACCTGCTGCGGGCCGAGGAACGTGCTCTCCCATCCCACGCGGTACTCGACGACGAGCCCGCGCACCAGCAGCGACACGATCACGCCCGCCGCCCATGCGGCCGCCGAAATGTGCAGCACGCGCTTGATGCGCGCCACGTGCAGCGCCTGCGTCGCGCGGAACCAGTCCATGTGGAAGCGCACGGCCGCCTGCATGCTCGCGTCGCCCGGGCGCCTTCGCACTGCGAGCGCGCCGTCGCTCCAGCGTCCCAGCCCGGCGAGCCAGGAGCGTTTGCCCTTGGGCATGAAGAGCGCGGCGAACAGGATCAGGTACATCGCCAGGTTCCACACGACGATGCCCAGCAGCGGCAGCGAGACGAGGTCCACGCGGTGCGGGTTGCCGATCGCATCCGTGGCCACCCCGATGACGAATGCGGCCAGCGGCGCGAGCCACTCGAGCCACGCCTGCCACGGCCGGGGCTCCTGCAGCGCGGCAAGTTGCGGGTGATGCACGGCCACTCGCGCGAGCACATGCTGCGCGCGCAGCACGATGAATTGCTCGGCCGGCATCGGCGTGCGGCGGTGCACGGCCTCCTGCCGCACCTGCAGGTCGAGCTGGTCGCGCTCCGCCGGCGCGAGCAGGCGCCCGTCGGCGTCGGTGGTTTCGATCGCCTGCGCCAACAAGGCGCGCCGCGCCGACGGCTCATCCATGACGTCGCGATGGCTGTTGCATCCGGCCGATTATGTTGCGCCGGCGGCAGCAAACGCGGCTTTATCCGACGCCCACGGCACAGCTTTCGGGTATAGCGTTCGCTGCGTGGAAAAGCGCTCCGTCGCACCGATCCTGCTGGTGGACGACGAGCCCGCGAACCTGCTGGCCATGGAGGCCGTGCTGGAAGGGCTCGGCGAACCGCTCGTGCGCGCGCGATCCGGCGAGGAAGCGATGCGCCGGCTGCGCGACGCCGATTTCGCCGCCGTGCTGCTCGATCTGCACATGCCGGGCATGGACGGCATCGAGACCGCGCGCCTGATCCGCGCGCAGAAGCGCTCGCGCGAGACGCCGATCCTCTTCATCACCGCCGATGCGTCGGAGTTGTCGGCGCGCGAAGCGTATTCGCTCGGCGCGGTCGATTTCATCGTGAAGCCCTTCCGCACCGAACCGCTGGTGGCGAAGCTCGCCTTCTTCATCGAGCTGCATCGCAGCCGCCAGGAACTGCACGATGCGGAGCGGCAGGCCGTGCAGGACGGCGTGTTCCTCTCCGCCGTCCTCGAAGCGGTCGAGGACGCGATCGTCGCATGCGACCCGCAGGGACAGCTGACGCTGCTCAACCGCGTGGCGCGTGAATTCCTGGGCGTGGCGCCGGAGGGACTGCCCCACGACGCCCTGCGCCGCGCCGTGTTCCGCAACAAGGACGGCACGCCACTGGCCGACGAAGATTTGCCGCTCAACCGCGCGTTGCGCGGCGAGCGCGTGCACCATCTCGAGCTCTTGCTCCAGGCCGAAGGCGGCGAGCCGCGGCCTGTGGTTGCCAGCGGGCGGGCGCTGCGCGACGGATCGGGCCAGATGCTCGGCGCCGTCGTGTCGCTGCACGATGTGTCCGCGTCGCTCGAGGCGCAACTCCTGCGCGAAAGCCAGGAGAGGCTGGCGGAGAGCGACCGCCGCAAGACCGAGTTCCTCGCGACGCTCGCGCACGAATTGCGC
>DATBPW010000132.1:0-3637 GCA_036561125.1 Ramlibacter sp.
GGACGGCTCGTCCTTCGCCGCGGCCTTCTGCGCGACGAGCATGATGCGCCGCTCGGCTTCCATGGCCGCCTCGAGCGCCTTGATGCTCTTGGGCCGCCCGACGAACAGCGGGATGACCATGTGGGGAAACACGACGACGTCACGCAGCGGCAACAGCGGCAGCTCGATCGGTTCCGTGGGCAGGGGGGTGTGTCCGGACATCTGGATCCTTTTGTGTCTCAGTCCAATATGGACCGCGCCGGCGGGTTTTCAACCCGCATGACCGCAATGACTTCGCTTCGCTTCAATGACGCAATGACGGGGCCGCCGTTCATTCTGTCATGCCGGGCGCAGCCCGGGTCATCTCGTCATGCCTTCTTCGCAGCCTCGCGGTACACCAGCAGCGGCGGCTTGCTCTCGTCGATGGTGGACTCGTCCACCACGACCTTGTCGACGTTCACGATGTTCGGCAGGTCGAACATGGTGTCGATCAGCGCCTGCTCCAGGATCGAGCGCAGGCCCCGCGCCCCGGTCTTGCGGGCAAGCGCCTTGCGGGCGATGGCACGCAGCGCGTTGGGCCGCACTTCCAGGTCCACGCCTTCCATCAGGAACAGCTTGCCGTACTGCTTGACCAGCGCGTTCTTCGGCTCGGTGAGGATCTGCACCAGCGCGTCCTCCGACAGCTCCGCCAGCGTCGCCACCACGGGCATGCGGCCGACGAGCTCGGGGATCAGGCCGAACTTGATCAGGTCCTCCGGCTCGACCTCGCGGAAGACGTCCGTGAGGCTGCGTTCCTTCTTGGTCTTCACCGTCGCGCCGAAGCCGATGCCCGACGATTCCGTGCGCTGCTCGATCACCTTCTCGAGGCCGGCGAACGCGCCGCCGCAGATGAACAGGATGTTGGTCGTGTCGATCTGCAGGAAATCCTGGTTCGGGTGCTTGCGGCCGCCCTGCGGCGGCACCGACGCCATCGTGCCTTCGATCAGCTTCAGCAGCGCCTGCTGCACGCCTTCACCCGACACGTCGCGCGTGATCGACGGGTTGTCGCTCTTGCGCGAGATCTTGTCGATCTCGTCGATGTACACGATGCCGCGCTGCGCCCGCTCGACTTCGTAGTTGCAGTTCTGCAGCAGCTTCTGGATGATGTTCTCGACGTCCTCGCCGACGTAGCCGGCTTCGGTGAGCGTCGTCGCATCGGCCATCACGAACGGCACGTCGAGCATGCGCGCGAGCGTCTGCGCGAGCAGCGTCTTGCCCGAGCCGGTGGGGCCGATCAGGAGGATGTTGCTCTTGGCGAGCTCGACCTCGTCCTTCTTGGCCTTGTCCTTGTGGCGCAGGCGCTTGTAGTGGTTGTAGACCGCGACGGCGAGGCTGCGCTTGGCGGGCTCCTGCCCGATCACGTAGTTGTCGAGGTTGCCCTTGATCTCCGCCGGCGTCGGCAGGTCGCCGCGCGCTTCGCGGTTCTCCTCGCCGGTGGGCAACTCGTCGCGAATGATCTCGTTGCAAAGATCGATGCACTCGTCGCAGATGAACACCGACGGCCCGGCGATCAGCTTCTTCACTTCATGCTGCGACTTGCCGCAGAACGAGCAGTAAAGCGTCTTCTCGCTGGATGAGCCTTTCTTGTCGGCCATGGATTCCTCGGTTACGGGGCAATGATAGCGAAAACGATTCGGCGCCTCCCGTAGGACGGGAAGCGCCGTTGCTGTGGAGCAACCTCCGCGCGGAGGCTCTCGTCAGGGGCGGTGGGCCAGCACCTGGTCGACGAGGCCGTACGCCTTCGCCTCCTCGGCATCGAGGAAATAGTCACGCTCGGTGTCGCGCTCGATCTTGTCGATCGGCTGGCCGGTCTTCTCCGCGAGGATCTTGTTCATCACCGCCTTGGTCTTCAGGATGTCCTTGGCGTGGATCTCGATGTCGGTGGCCTGGCCCTGCGCGCCGCCGAGCACCTGGTGGATCATGATCTTCGAATTGGGCAGCGCCACGCGCTTGCCTTTCTTGCCCGCGGCGAGCAGGAACGCGCCCATGCTCGCGGCCATGCCGGTGCACAACGTGGAGACGTCGGGCTTGATGAAGTTCATCGTGTCGTAGATCGCCATGCCGGCGCTCACGCTGCCGCCCGGCGAGTTGATGTACAGGAACACGTCCTTGTCGGGGTTCTCGCTCTCGAGGAAGAGGAGCTGCGCCACGACGAGGTTCGCCGTCTGGTCGTTGACCGGCCCGACGAGGAAGACGATGCGTTCGCGCAGCAGGCGCGAGTAGATGTCGTAGGACCGCTCGCCGCGCCCGGACTGCTCGATCACCATCGGGATCAGGCCGAGGCCGCGGGTTTCAAGTGCGCTCATGGGTGTGTGGCTCCGTTGCTTGGCTGACTGTATGCCAAAAGAAGATGGGGCCCGCGGATCGAACCGCAAGCCCCTGATCGCGGGCCACCGCGGAACCGGCTTTGCCGGGCCGCTGGTGGCGCCCCCTTGAGGGGGAGGCGCCGCAGGCGCTTCGGGGGTGGGCCTATTGCTGCTGCATGAGCTCGTCGAACGAGACCAACTTGTCCGTGACCTTGGCCTTGCCGTAGATGTACTCCGTCACGTTGTTCTCGATCACGATCGCCTCGACTTCGCCGAGCCGGCGCGTGTCGCTGTAGTACCAGCGCACGACCTCGGCGGGCTTCTCGTAGCTGGCCGCAAGCTCTTCCACGTGCTGCTTGATCTGCTCGGGCTTGGCCTGCAGGTTGTTCTGGCGCACGAGTTCGGCGACGACCAGGCCCAGTCGCACGCGGCGCTCGGCCTGCGGGCGCAGCAGGTCGTCGGGGATCGGCGCCTTGTCGGCGTCCTTCATGCCGCGCTGCTTCAGGTCGCCGCGCATCTGCTCGGCCATGCGGTCGATCTCCGATTGCACGACGGACTTCGGCAGGTCCAGCTCGGCCTTCGACACGAGCGCGTCCATCGCAGCCTGCTTGTTGCGCGCGAGCAGGCGGAATTTCACCTCGCGCTCGAGGTTCTTCTTGATGTCGGCACGCAGCGCGTCGACGGTGCCGTCGGCGATGCCCAGCGACTTCGCGAACGCCTCGCTGACTTCGGGCAGGTTCGCCTGTTCGATCTTCTTGACGGTGACGAGGAAGTCGGCGGTCTTGCCCGCGACATCCTTGCCGTGGTAGTCGGCCGGGAAGGCGAGCGGGAAGGTCTTGCTCTCGCCCGACTTCATGCCGCGCACCGCGTCCTCGAACTCCTTGAGCATCTGGCCTTCGCCGACGATGAACTGGAAGTCCTCGGCCTTGCCGCCCTGGAACGGCTCGCCGTCGATCTTGCCCTCGAAGTCCACCGTGACGCGGTCCTCGTCCTGGGCCGGCGCGTCGTGCGGGCGCTGCGCGAACGTGCGGCGCTGCTTGCGCAGGATGTCCAGCGTCTTGTCGATCGCGGCGTCGCTCACCTCGGTGCTGATCTTCTCGACCTCGGCGCCGGAGACGTCGCCGATCTTCACCTCGGGGTACACCTCGAACACCGCGTCGAACGACAGCTGCCCTTCGGGCGCGCCGTCCTTCTCGGTGATGCGCGGCTGGCCGGCGACGCGCAGGTTGGCTTCGTTCGCGGCCTGCGCGAACGCCTCGCCCACCTTGTCGTTCATCACCTCGAACTGCACCGAGTAGCCGTAACGCTGCGCC